>DAIEHO010000325.1 GCA_027353565.1 Propionibacteriaceae bacterium | reverse complement strand
TCGTGGGGGACGGGCCGTCCCGCGCCGAGGTCGCGCGGGCCGCCGAGCGGGCCAACACGTCCGCCGGCGCCGGAACGGTCGCGCTCACGGGCGAGCTGCTCGATCCTCGCCCCGCGTACGCGGTTGCGGACGTCGTGGTCGGGATGGGCGGCTCGGCGTTGCGCGCGCTGGCGTTCGCGAAGCCCCTCATCGTCCAGGGCGAGCGGGGCTTCTTCGAGGCGCTGACTCCCGAGACCCTGCCGCTGTTCGACTGGCAGGGCTGGTACGGAGTCGGTGACGGGTCGGCGTCAGGACGTGACCGGCTGCTCGCCGCGTTGACCCCTCTGCTCCGGGACGCGGAGCTGCGAGACGAACGAGGCAGGTTCGGACGGGGAGTGGTGGAGCGTTGCTCCCTCACGCGCGCGGCCGAGAAGCAGGCGACGATCTACCGCGATGCCCTGGCCGCCACGTACTCCCGCTCCGAGCAGCCCGTCGACGACGTCGAGGCTGCAGGACGGTTCGTCTCGTACCACCTCCACCGCCGCTGGTCGAGACTGCGCGGGCGGCGCAGCTCCGACGACTTCAACGCGGCCCCGGTCGCTGCCAGGGCGCGCCCGGAGCCGCCCCGGCCCTCGCCGAGCGGCGCGGCGGGCAGCGGGACGATCGTGTACTTCCCCGGTGTCCCGTGGCATGCCGTGGAGGGTACGGATCATCGGCTCGCTCAGGCTCTGGCCGCGAAGCATCCCGTCCTGTGGGTCGACCCGCCCCAGTCCGCCTGGGCCCGTCTCCGCCACGGGGTCCGTTCGACGCCGGTCAGCCAGGTGGCGCCCGGCATCACCCGGCTCAGTGTCACCGTCCTTCCTGGCGTGACCAGGCCGGTCGTGCGACAGCTGGCCGCGGCCCAGGTCGCGTACGCCGCGCGTCAGAGGCTCCGCGAGACCATGGCGACCCCCTTGGCGTGGATCTGCTCGGCGACCGAGCCGCTGCTGGCAACGATCGAGCCGGGGGCCGCGCCGCGCGTTTACCTGGCGACGGACGACTTCGTCGCGGCGGCCCCTCTGTGGAGGATGTCGCCCGCCTACCTCCATGCGGCCCGGGAGAGGAACCTCGCGCACGCCGACCTGGTCCTCGCCGTCAGCCCGGAGCTGGCCGGGACGCTACGGCGCGGCCAGCAGCAGCCGGTCCTCTTCCCCAACGGCTGCGACATCCACCGGTTCGACCACATCGGGGAGGTCCCGCCGGCGAGCGACGTCGACCTGGCCGCCCCGATCGCCGGCGTCGTGGGCCAGTTCAACGAACGGACCGACCTGGCCATGCTGTCCGCGGTCCGGGACCGCGGCATCAGCCTGCTGCTCGTCGGTCCTCGAAGCTTCGCGTCGGCCGAGGCCGATGCGGCGTTCGCGCGCTTCACCGAACGCGACGGCGTGCAGTGGGTCGGCCGGGTGCCGTCGGACCGGGTGATCGGCTACCTGAGATGCCTGTCCGTGGGTCTCACGCCCTACGCCGACTCGACGTTCAACCGCCGGAGCTTCCCGCTCAAGACGCTCGAGTACCTCGCGGCCGGGATCCCGGTCGTCAGTACGGATGTCCCCCCGTTGACCGGCTTCGACCGACGCTACGTCCACGCGGCGTCGACCCCAGAGGCATTCGCCGACGCCGCCGCCTCTGCGATGGGGCCGGTCGACCGGGAGGACGTACGGAGCTCGGTCGCCTGCTTCGACTGGGAACGCCGAGCAGAGACGCTGCTCGAGCTCATCGGGCGGCGGTCCGGATGAGGACGTCAGCGACGGCTGCTCTCGTCGCGCGACCAGGTGGTGTAGTCACCGCGCCGGACCCTCTGCCGCGCCAGGACGCGTCCGATGCCCGTGATGGCCACGAAGACGGCGACCTTCGCGACGAGCAGGGGCGACCCGGAGGCGATCCGGAGAAGGTCGCGCACCGACGTCCGGGCCGCGGAGGAGCGCATGCCCAGCTGGTCGAGCTGGCTGTTCCCGGTCGCGATCCGGATACGGCGCCGTACAAGGTCCCGCACCGTACGGGGAGCCTCGATGACTGCCTCGACGCCCGGCACGACCCTGCGTTCCTCCCGCGTGAACGCCTCGGAGATGGCGAGGTCGTCGGACATGACCAGCGGCAGTGCCCGTACCCGCTCATGGGCTTCGGGTGCCAGCACGATCAGCCCACGACCGAAGAGGCCGTCATGGACCGACGGAAGCCGCTGCCAGACGTCGTAGTACCAGCGGACGGCCATCGAGGACGCATCGAGCGCCAGTCGGCGCTCGGGGCCGGTCGCGATCGTCTCGTCGGTGAGGGCGTCGACCAGGGCCAGGAGCCCTTGCCGAGTGATCGCGATGTCGGCGTCCTGGTAGGCACGGACTCCGTACGTGGCGATGTCGTCGGCAGCCTTCATGGCGAGTCGTTTGGACGGCTCTGGGGTCTCGATGACCACGACGCCGGGCACCTGCCGGGCCACGTCGGCGGTGCCGTCGGTGCACCCGTTGCACGCGACGATGACCTCGACCTCGCTCTCCTGGGACCCGGTCGTCAGCAGCTCGAGCACGCGCCGTATGCCAGCCGCCTCGTTGTGCGCGGGAAGCACCACGCTGACGGGTCGAGCGCCGCTGGTCATGCGCCCCATGCTAGGGCCCGGAGGCTCCTCCATGGACTGGCCGGAGCGCTGCTCGTACTTGCCCTGGCCGCCTGTTCGGCGGGTACGGGCGACCGGTCCTCCGCCAACACGTCACGTGCCTCCTCCGCCACGTCGGCGAGTCGGTCGACCATGACCGGCTGCATCCACCAGCCGAGCCGCTGCGGCTACCCCGACGCCACGAACACCGGGGTCGGTGACCGTACGGGGCTGCGGCGGGTCCCCCAGGACGTCACGAGCGGTCCCGGATGGACCTGGGACCCCCGGGGATGGCTGGAGGCGTCGAAGGACGGCGCCGTCGTGGAGCACCTCGCGGTGAGCGGGCCCATCGATGTCTCCGGCAACAACGTCATCGTGCGCAACAACGTCATCCTCGTCTCCGGGGAGACCTGGGGAGTGGCACTGCGGCACACGGCCAACGCCACGATCAGCCACAACACGATCGGAGCGGCGGGTCTCACACCCCGCCTGCTGGTCGGGATCAAGGACATCTACGGCGATGCGACCGGGACCACTGTGACCGGGAACGACATCGCGGGGACGAGCACCGGCATCCAGATGGGCTCGGGTGTGATCCGGGACAACTACATCCACGACCTCGGGATGGTCAGCGGCGACCATCTCAACGGGATCACGTCCAACGGGTCCAGCCAGCGCCTCGTCATCGAGCACAACACCGTCCTCAACCCGCACGACCAGACAGACGCGATCGGGCTGTTCCAGGACTTCGGCGTCGAGGCCGACCGCCTGATCACGGACAACCTCCTGGCCGGAGGCGGCTACACGATCTATGCCGGCGACAACCGTCGCTACGGGGTCACCCACGACATCCAGGTGACCGACAACCGCATCTCCCGGCTCTACTTCCCTTCTGGCGGCTACTACGGGCCCGTCACAAGCTTCGACAGCCACGGGGTTGGCAACATCTGGTCCGGGAACGTCTGGGACGAGGACCTGTCGCCCATCCCCTGAACCCGTGTCAGGCCACGGAAAGTCAGTGACCCAACGAGGCTCCGTCCGGCCGTTCCCGCATGGCAACATCCCGCTGACTAGGTGAGAGTCTCTTCACAGAGTTGAAGTTCACTCGAACATGGGCCTAACCTATCTGTGATTTTCCTGAGGGATTCTCAGTTCTTTGCCACACCGGGCGGCGCCCCCGAGCCGCAGGGTGAGAGCCGTATCCCTCATGAATGGAAGGCAGTCGGTATGAGGTCGGTTCGGCAGACACTACGAACCAGGACGACGAGAGCCGCAGTGGCGTTCGCCACCGCCGTGGCCCTCGCCGCGGCCAGCGCGGCCATCTGGACCGCCACCACCGCCAACGCGGCCACCCCCGACACGATCTGGGGCGCCGGCGCACCCGCCAACGCCCCCGTCGACAGCGACACGGGCTCCGTCGAGCTCGGCACCCGCTTCACCCCCACCACCACAGGCCGAGCCACCGGCGTCCGCTTCTACAAGACCAGCCAGAACCGCGGCACCCACACCGGCTCCCTGTGGAGCAGCACGGGCACCCTTCTCGGCAAGGCCACCTTCACCTCCGAGACCAGCACCGGCTGGCAGACGGCTACCTTCCTCCACCCCGTGACGCTGACCGCCGGCACCAGCTACGTGGTCTCGTACCACGCGCCGTACGGGCGGTACGTGGCCACGCCGAACTTCGCGGGGACCTCGGCGTCCGCCAGCCTCAAGCTTCCGACGGGCAGCGTCGGCGTCTACGCCTACGGCACCGCCAGCTACTTCCCGACCAACACGTGGCGTTCCACGAACTACTGGGTGGACCTCACCTTCACGACCGGCTCGGGAAGCACCCCCGCACCCAGCCAGACCACGACACCGAGCCCGTCGCCGAGCGCGTCCAGCACCACTCCCACGCCGACAGCCACGACGTCGACGACGCCACCGGCGCTCTGCACCACGTCGGCCGTCTGGAACAACCTCGCGGCGTGCGGGTGGGCGGGCCCGGGCAACACGGGCTACCCGGCCGGACAGGTCTTCGTGAAGACCGTGACCGGCGGCCTGACGATCACCACGGACGGCACGGTGATCGACGGGTACAAGATCAGCGGCGGAGTCACGGTTGACGCCAAGAACGTCGTCATCAAGAACAGCTGGGTCACCAACAGCGCGGGAGGCGTCAGCGGCACCGGCGTCGTCAAGATCCTCAACGGTGCCAGCGCCACCATCGACCACAACCTCCTCGACGGACAGAACGCGACACACACGTGCGTCTGGCACGAGGGGGCATCCATGGTCGTCACGGCGAACGAGTGCACGGGGGTCAACGACGGCATCTTCTCGTGGGCGTCCGCTGTCGGCGTCGACGGCACGGGCGACAACTTCACGATCGCCGACAACTGGCTCCACAACTTCACGACCCAGGCGGCGAACGGCCACATCGACGGCTACCAGACCGAGGGCGCCAAGAACGGCGTGATCAGGCACAACACGTTCGACGTGGCCCAGGACCAGAACTCAGCCATCGCGATCTGGAACAGCCGCAAGGACGCCTCGAACATCGCGGTGACCGGAAACCTCATCCAGGGTGGCGGTTTCTCCATCTATGCCGAGGACTACAGCCCTTCAGAAGCCAGCCCCGCCGGTGGC
>DAIEHO010000318.1 GCA_027353565.1 Propionibacteriaceae bacterium | reverse complement strand
GGACAACGTGGCAGAGCACCTCTTCGTCAGCCTCTGACGTGGACGCCTCGCTCAAGTCGTTGCTGCGCGGCCACTGGTACGACGCGCTGGTCGCGGTGCTCCACGACCACGGGTCCGAGGACCCCCGGCTCCGCCACGCGGAACGGCTGGCCGTCGCGGCGAAGCGCATCCTCGACCTCGATGCGGAGGACTTCGGACCGATCGGCGCCGAGTTCACATCGGCCTGGGCCCGGTCGCTGGAGAAGGCATCCTTCCCGCTCGAGCCGCGAGACCCGCAGCGAGGCGCTCTCGCGTCGCTTCGTGGGCTGTACGAGCTGATGCTCGAGGTGCTCGAGCTGCGAGCCCGGCGGCACGAGCCGCTCCAGGTCGTCGTGACCGCGCACCTGATCGGGGAGTACCTGCCGCAGCTGGCATGGGAGACCCGCCTCGGGCACGGCGGCGACCCGCTGCGGATGCGGGAGTCGGTCGGGGATCGCTGGGGCACCGCGAGCACCGACTGCGCGCACTCGTCGACGGCACGAGCCACCGCGAGAAGGGCGCTCAACGCCTGCGACGGGGACGTGGTCGGCTACACGGCGTACCTCGACAAGTTCCACTCCCGCCTCGGTAACGCACTCGCCGTGTGTGCGATGAACCACGACACGATCAAGGCGGGGCAGCGGCCCGACGTCGGGACGACGTGCCCGACACCGTGCGAGTGGGCCGTACGGGGACCGCTGCAGGAACGCCGCGACCTGGACGCGCGCGTACGACTGGCGCTCGTGTACCAGGACTCCGCGATCGTCGCCCTGCGCCATCACGCACCGGTGGGGCACTTCTTCGGGGTGCCGTCGAACTCGGAGATCTCCGAGGCGTGGCTCGCCACGTGGGAGCGGCTCAACACTCCGTGGCCGGACGGGTCGAACCCGCTCCACGACGGTGGCTGGCCCGGTCTGCCGGAGCCGAGCGAGGCGCTGCCGGGCATGAGCCGGCTGGTGTCGGCAGTGGCAGGTCGACCGATCGGGCCCGGCCGCATCATCCGTACGATCGGGGACGAGATCTCCGCCGAGATCGACGCGGCACTGCCGCTAGCGCGAGGATGATCACGTGGCGCGGCGATTCGGGGTCGACTGGGACTCGTACCTGCAGGGCTTCCATGCGGAGCGTCCTGGCGCGACCGAGCAGGTCCTCAGCCGGGCGGTGAACGGGCACCACACGCCGTACAGGTGGCTGGCTCGCGCGGTGTCGGCGAGGGCGACCACGGTGCTCGATGTGGCGTGCGGCGCCGGCGCGATGACACGGGAGCTGGAGCGGCCGGGACGGCTCGTCGTCGGTGTCGACATCTCGGCCGCCGAGCTGGAGCTGGCGCAGTCACGCAACGCCGGGCCGTGGGTGCTCGGCGACGCACTGCGACTGCCGTTCGCCGACGAGAGCGTCGACGCGGTCGTCTCGAGCATGGGGATGGTCGTCGTGCACCCCACCGCGAAGTTGCTCGAGGAGGTCGCACGG
Source organism: Propionibacteriaceae bacterium (assembly GCA_027353565.1). Taxonomy (GTDB): domain Bacteria; phylum Actinomycetota; class Actinomycetes; order Propionibacteriales; family Propionibacteriaceae; genus Fen-668. The sequence continues at coordinate 3,094 of DAIEHO010000318.1, read as the reverse complement.
GTCCTGAAACCCGGGGGGATGCTCGCGTTCATCGCACCGACCGTACGTCCGGTGTCCCCGGGGGACCTGCGCGTGGGGGCGAACCTGGCCTCACGGCTGCGCACGCTGCCGCGGTTCCCCGGGCCGCTCGAGCTGACCGACTTCGCGGCGACGCTGCGCAGCCACGGGATGAGGAAGTACGAGGACGGCCGCGAACGCTACAGGATCGCGATCCACTCACGCACCGATGCCGAGCTCATGATCGACGCGCTGTACCTGCCGGCCACGAGCCGGGGGCGCCTCGACGCAGCGATCGCGTACCTCGAGCGTGAGGTACGCGATCACGGAAAGGTCGAGCTGGCGGTTCCGATGCGGCGGATCGTGGCCCTCAAGTAGGACGGCCGCCGCGTGGGACGCTCATGGAGCGGCGCACGTGCCGCTTCCGTGGGAGCGATGCCCCTGACGGTGGGTCAGTTGCTCTCGGCGCCGGCAGCGGCCTCGGCCTTGAGCTTCTCGATGTCGACCTTCTCGACCTCGGAGATGAGCCCCTCCAGCTGGGCTGCGTTGAGCGCGCCTGCCTCGCGGTACAGGAGCATTCCGCCCTTGACGACCATGAGCGTCGGGATGCTGGTGATCTCGAGGGCGCCGGCGATGTCCTGGTTGGCCTCGGTGTCCAGCTTCGCGAACGTGATGCCGGGGTGCTTCTCGCTGGCGGACTCGAAGACAGGGCCGAAGCGCTTGCAGGGACCGCACCACTCCGCCCAGAAGTCGATGAGGATGACGTCGGACGTCTCGACCGTCTCCGAGAAGTTCGTGCTGGTGAGTTCGACAGTAGCCATAAGTTCTATTACCTCCGCATACCCCCAACCACTCGGCAGGGAGGTTCATTCCGGCCGCGGGCACGGAGCCCTCGATCGCGGCCCTGGGAGGATTCGAACCTCCGACACATGGTTTAGGAAACCACTGCTCTATCCCCTGAGCTACAGGGCCTGGCGGCTCCGTCATTCTGACAGGTCGGGGGCGGGTGCGTCGACGCGACCTGCTGCTCGCGCCTCCGACCCGCTCCGGCGACATCCGCGACTCACGTGTACCGGAGGAAGCTGGGCCGGGGAGCGTGAGCTCAGGTCCCCGGCCCCGCCTTGAGGATGGACAGCGGACGAGGCGCAACCGCTGAGCGGGCGCTCTGTACGCGAGGAGTCGGAAGCGGGGGAGCGACGCCGGTGCGGGGGTCAGTGGTGGGTGAGCGACGCCGCTGCGTGGGCGGTGTCAGCCCACTGGCGGCACGCTCGCAGGGGTTTCCCGAGGGCTGCGTTTCTGTGATGATCATGTGAGTCTTCTCACCTGCCTCACCTGGCCTTGTGGCCGAAGGCTCACTGACCTAGAGTGATCTCTCGAGAGCGGCGTCGAGGATGATGTCTCCTGGGGGTGGGTAGACGGCTTTCAGCCCTTCACTTGACGCCGCTCTCATCTGAAGTCTCGGTTTCTGCTGTGCTTCTGGCCTGGTCCATCGGACCGGGCCTTTTCTGTGTCCCGGTTCCGTGGCGACGGGGCGCCTACGATGCCGCTATGACTCCCAGCCGCTGGGCGACCGAACTGGCCCGTTGTCTCATCGGCGAGCCCGTCGATCTTCCTGACACGCCCCCGGACGCCCGGAGCATCCTCGAGGCCCTCGACCAGCGGGGTTGGCCGGGATCGCGGATCGGAGCAGTCGCCCGCGCACGCTTCGATGCTGAACAGCCATGGCCGTTCCCCGTGGGCAAGGAGGTGGTGGCTGCCGGTCCGGCGCAGTGGTACGCCCTGGTGGGCGAGGTGCGCACGTTGCTGGGTCTGGACGGTCTCGTGCAACCTCCGGCGACTCGGACCACCCTCACGCAGGATGAACGGCGCCTGCTCAGCGACGTACCGCCTCACTGGTGACGCATGACGGGGGCCGTGGCCCAGGCCGCGTGAAGGGTCAGGCAGGCTTCTGGGCTGCGAGCAGGTCACGGATCTCGATGAGCAGGTCCTCGGTGCTCGGAACGACCGGTGCGTCGGCCGTGGGCTTCTTGAGACGAGCGCTGAAGACCTCGTACGGCTTGACGAGGCCGAAGTAGACGACGGCGGCCAGGATGATGAAGGCGACCAGACCGGTGAGGAACGGGCCGACGCTGACGAGGCCGCCCGGTTTGAAGGAGTTGAAGTCGGGCGAGCCGCCGAGCCTGGCGAGGAGCTCGATGACGATCTTGGTGAAGTCCTGGACCACGGTCGCGAAGGCGCCACCGATGATGAAGGCGACAGCGAGCTCGATGAGGTTGCCGCGGAAGATGAAGTCCTTGAATCCTTGCATGGGGTTCCTTCCGGAGGGGTCGCAGAGCCCCAAGGCCCCGCGTCCGGGGAAACGTACCATCCGACATCCGGCGGTGCTGTGGCGGTCAACCACCGGCTGGCGGGGCATGATCGGAGTGTGATGGGGGCTACGAGAGGGGTACTTGGCAGCCATGGTCCCTGAGGACATGACCCCGCAGGAAAGGCTCCGCGCGTACAGGCTCAAGCGTCGTGCCGAGCAGTCCCGTCAGCCAAGCGACACCTCGACAGCCGGGTCTCACGAGCGCCTGCCGATGTTCGTGGTCCAGCGCCACGACGCCCGGAACCTCCACTTCGACATGCGACTGGAGATCGATGGTGTGCTGGTCTCATGGGCCGTGCCGAAGGGGCCGTCGCTCAATCCCTCCGACAAGCGGCTGGCTCATCGCACCGAGGACCACCCGATGGAGTACCTCGACTTCGAGGGGCGGATCGACGAGGGCTACGGCTCCGGAACCGTCATCGTGTGGGACATCGGGCGGTACGAGAATCTCACCGAGATCGGCGGGAGACCCGTCGCCGCGGCTGAGGCACTGGCACTGGGCCATATCAAGGTCGAGCTGCACGGCCGCAAGCTGACCGGCGCGTTCGCCCTCACACACACCCGGATGGGAGGCGACGAGGCCAACTGGATGCTCGTCAAGGTCGACGCGGCCGCTGCAGACCGTCGTCGGCGGCCGGCCGCGACCCAGGAGGAGTCCGTGCTCACCGGCCGCACGGACTCAGACCTCGAACCGCATTGACCGCCCACCGGTGCTCGGCGTGATCCGGC
>DAIEHO010000289.1 GCA_027353565.1 Propionibacteriaceae bacterium | reverse complement strand
GCCACGAAGCCGTGCTTGTCGCCCTCGCCATGTACGGAGCGCGGCAGCCGCACGGCCGAGGGACGGACGCCCTGGCCCGCACTGTCGAGCAGCGCCTTCTCGTTGTCGCCGCGGGCTCCCATCGCGCCCGACATGTGGTCGTCCTCGGTGCTGGCCCGCCCCGGCACGACGGGGGTCCCCGACGCGGCGACCAGGGGCTTGCCCGTTCCGGCGAGCGCCTCGACCAAGGCCGCCACGGCCGTTCGTTCCGTACCAGCCGCAGCCGCGAGGTCGTTCATGTTCTCGTGCGGGAAGGCGAGGTGGACCACGCCGTCGGCCGAGGACGCCGCCGCGCCCAGCACGTCGAGGTCGGTGAGCGAGCCCCGGACGACCTGGGCGCCGAGCTGCTCGACCTTGGAGGCAGACGCCTCGGAGCGAGCCAACCCCGAGACCGTGTGACCGGTCGCGAGGAGCTCGGGGATGACGGCAGAGGCGATCCAGCCGGATGCGCCGGTGACGAAGATGTTCATATGGAGGTCCCTTCAGGTGATGTCAGTGTCTGACATCACCACTCTACCCATGATGTCGGAGACTGTCATCACCTAGGATGTCCGCATGGGTCGCTGGGAGCCGAACGCGCGCGGACGGCTGGCGCGCGCGGCGCTCGTCCTCAGCGCCGAGAAGGGCTACGACTCGACCACGGTCGCCGAGATCGCCGCCGCGGCGGGTGTCACCGAGCGCACGTTCTACCGCTACTTCCCCGACAAGGCCGACGCGTTCTTCCCGGACAACACGGAGCTCCTCGTCAGGCTGTCGTCCGTGGTCCGTGACGCGGTACGCGCGGGGCGCCCGCCCCTCGACGCCGCACTGGCCGCAGTGGGCGACCTCGCCGGGTACGTGTCACAGGAGCCCGAGCGTGTCTCGCTCACCGCCCAGGTCGTACCGGCGGTTCCGGCACTGGCAGGGCGTGACCTCGTACGCCAGCGTCAGACCGCCGACGCGATCTCGGGGGCCCTTGCGGACAGCGGCGTGCCGCCCCTCGAGGCGATGCTGGCCGCCGAGACGGCGCTGGGGATCTGGCGCGTCGCCGTCGGGCAGTGGACCCGGGACCCGGACGCCGGCACCCTCGACGAGGTGCTGGCCTCCACCGTCGAGGCCGCTCGCTCCCAAGCGCGTCCGGCTCAGTGACCGAAGATGTTGGGTCGGTGCACGGGCGGCACGACCGGCTTCTCGTGGGCTGACGCCCCCGTGGGGGGCATCTCGTCGTCCGGGGTGTGCACGTGGGTGGGATCGAGGACCCGGGCGAGGAACGTCCGTGTCCGCTCTTCCTTCGGGTTGCCGATGACCTCTTCGGGCGTGCCCTGCTCGACGATGACGCCGCCGTCCATGAAGATGACGCGGTCGGCGACCTCGCGGGCGAACGCCATCTCGTGGGTGACGACCATCATCGTCATGCCGCCGGCGGCGAGGTCGCGCATGACCGACAGCACGTCGCCGACGAGCTCGGGGTCGAGCGCGGAGGTCGGCTCGTCGAACAGCATCAGCTCGGGGTCCATCGACAGCGCCCGGGCGATCGCGACGCGCTGCTGCTGGCCGCCGGAGAGCTTGAGAGGGTACGAGTCGCTGCGATCCCCGAGCCCCACCTTGTGCAGGTTCTCCAGTGCGATCGCCTTGGCCTCGGCCGCCGACTTCTTGAGCACCTGTGTCAGCGCGATCGAGCAGTTCTCCAGCGCCGTGAGGTGCGGGAACAGGTTGAAGGACTGGAAGACCATGCCCATGAGCGTGCGGAGGTGGTCGACGTCGGCGTCCGGGTCTGTGATCTCGTCGTTGAGGATGAAGATCCGGCCCTTGGTCGGCTGCTCCAGGAGGTTCACGCAGCGCAGCAGGGTCGACTTCCCCGACCCGGAGGGTCCGATGACGCAGACCACCTCGCCGCGGTGCACGACGAGGTCGATGCCCTTGAGGACCTCGAGGTCGCCGAACGACTTGTGAAGGTCGTAGATCTGGATCTCGTCCTCGCGGTTGCCTGTGGGGATGGTCACGTCCACGCTCATTTCGACTTCGCCTGACGGGCTTCCATCCTGCGGACCAGGAAGGTGAGGGGGAGCGTGATGACCAGGTACGACAGACCCGCGACGACGAGCGGGGTGATGTTGGCGTACGTGTTGGACAGCGCGCGACCGTACTTCGTCAGGTCGAAGGAGGTCGCGGTCAGCCCGATCACGTAGACGAGCGAGCTGTCCTTGGTCAGCGCCACGAACTCGTTCGTGAGCGGTGGTGTCACGATGCGGAATGCCTGCGGCAGCACGATCCTGCGGGTGGCCATCCCCGACGGCATGCCGAGGGACCGGGCCGCCTCGACCTGTCCCTTGGGGACCGCCTGGATGCCGGCACGGATCGTCTCGGCCATGTACGCGGAGGACACCAGTCCCAACCCGATCCACACGGTCCCGTACGGGTCGAGCGGGATCCGCAGGCCCGGCAGGGCGAGGGGCATCAGGCTGAACGCCATGAGGACGATGAGGGCGGGGAGGCCTCGGAAGAACTCGATGTAGATCACGGACAGCCAGCGGTACGGGGCGATCTGCGACAGCCGCATGAGCGCGAGCACAGTCCCGAGGAGAAGTCCGATGACGAAGGCGCCCCCCGTGAACGCGAGGGTGTTCGCGAAGGCCAGCGGCAGACCCTCCTTGAGGGCCTTGGAGATCATGTCCGGCCGGAAGAAGACCTGGCTGACCTGGCGCCCGTCGATGAAGATGACACCCAGCAGAACGAGCAGCACCAGCACGCCGTACTGGACGATCCTGATCCTCTGCGCCCGCTTGCGGGGCGATGTCTTCTTCCTCGGCCGGACACCTTCAGCGGTGATGGCGGACATGCTGTCTCCTTCGTGCCACTGGCCGCTCACCACAGCGGGTGAGCGGCCAGGAGCTCAGCGGATCACTTGGGTGCGTCGACTCCGAACCACTTCTTGTAGATGGTGTTGTACGTGCCGTCCGACTTCGCCGACGCGAGGACGCCGTTGACGACGGACTGCAGCGCGGTGTTGCTCTTGGCCATGCTGAAGCCGTAGCTCTCGTTGGTCTTGAACTCGGTGGCGACGGTGGTCTTCGGGTTGTCCTTGGAGAAGTTGTAGACCACGCCGTTGTCGTTGATCGCCGCGTCGATCGTGCCGGCGAGTACGGCGTTGGCGCTGCTCGGGAAGTCGTCGAACACCTTGACCGTGTAGCCGTTCGCGGCCGCGTTGTCCTGCGCGTACGTCTGGCCGGTCGTGTCCGTCTGGACACCGACGACCTTGCCCTTGAGCCCGGACAGGTCCTTGATCCCAGAGCTGCCCTGGACCAGCAGTGCCTGCGTCGCCGCGAAGTACGGATCCGAGAAGAGCGTCGCGGCCTGGCGCTCTGCGGTGATGGTGATCGCGGCGGCGCCCGCGTCACACTTCTGGGCGGCGAAGGCCGCGCCCGAGGTGATCTGCTGGAACTCGATGTCGACGATGTCCTGGGTCACGCCCAGCTTCTTCGCGACCAGGTCCATGAGGTCGACGTCGAAGCCGACGACCTTTCCGCTGTCGTCCTTGTACTCGAACGGCTTGTACGACAGGTTGGTGCAGACCGTGAGCTTGCCCGAGGCGACCAGCGTCGGCGCGGCGGCGCTCGAGGCGGCACTGCTGGAGCCGGTGCTGGTGGTGGAGTAGTTGGCGCAGCCCGCGAGCGACAGGGCCAGCGCAGAGGCGGCTGCCGTGAGGGCCAGGAGTCGCTTCATGAGCGTCCTTTCTCAGTGTGAATGCCGCACATATTGCCATCGGTTCTGTTACAGATGTGCGTCGGCCGACCTAACGAGATCCTCACGGTCACACCAGATGCTGGACGCTTCCGTCCCAGCTCGTGGTCGCAGGCTGCCGTGGACGACCACCCCACCCCGGTCCTCGGGGTCCACGGACAGGGGCGGACGGTGAGGCCGCGGTGGTCTCGCGGCGGCCGGTGCCCCCGGAGCGCGGCTACGGCGTGTCGCGGACATGGTCGAAGAGCTCGCTGGACACGTACCGTTCGCCGGTGTCGCAGAGGAACGTGACGATCGTCTGCCCGCGGTGCTCGGGGCGGCCGGCGACGATGCGGGTCGCTGCGATGTTGGCGCCGGCGGAGACGCCGACCACGAGACCCTCGACACGGATGAGCTCTCGCGCCGTCTCGATCGCGACGTCGCTCGGGACCGAGACGACCTCGTCGTACAGCGACGTGTCCAGCACGGGCGGGAATCCGTTGCCGCCGACGATCCCCTGGATCTTGTGCGGGCTGAACACGCCACCGCTGAGGACCGGGGCCTCGGCGGGCTCGACCGCGTAGATCCTGAGGCGGGGGTTCTTCGAGCGCAGGTAGGAGCCGACGCCGGTGATCGTGCCCCCCGTACCCACCGCCGCCACGAGCACGTCCACCTGGCCGCCCGTGTCCTCCCAGATCTCCGGGCCGGTCGTCGTGAAGTGCACGTCCGGGTTCGCGGGGTTGCCGCCCTGCCCCGACAGGAACGCACCGGGGGTGCGCTCGAGGATCCGGCCCGCCTCCTGGTTGGCGCCGGCCATGGCGTCCCGACCGGGGGTGAGGACGAGCTCGGCGCCCAGCGCCCGCAGCAGCGCCCGACGCTCGTGCGACACGTCGTCGGGCATGCAGATGATGACCTTGTAGCCGAGCGTCGCCCCGATCCACGCCAGCGCGATCCCTGTGTTCCCGCTTGTCGCCTCGAGGATGGTGCCGCCCGGCTTCAGCCGCCCGTCGGCCTCGGCGGCCCGTACGATCGACAGCGCAGTGCGGTCCTTCACGCTCCCCGCAGGGTTGAAGAACTCGAGCTTGCCGAGCACCGTGGCGTCGGGGAACAGGTGTCCGAGGCGGAGTAGCGGCGTACGGCCGACCAGCTCGGTGGGGCTCTCGTAGACCTTGGGGAACTGAGCAAGCATGAGGGTCCTCTCTGATCCGTGCGGTGACCATGGTGACGGCCACCCAACGGGCGGTGGGGCGCGTCTCATCACAGACAGCCCTCGGCGGAGGTCTCGGGGCCGGAAGCCGGGCGCCGCGTCATCTGGTGCGCGGGCCGTTAGGGACCGTCGGTCGAGCGCGGGCGGAGACGTAAAGGCGTGAGGGGCGGTGTGGCCTGGTCCACATACTGACACGTGAAAGCTT
>DAIEHO010000284.1 GCA_027353565.1 Propionibacteriaceae bacterium | reverse complement strand
TCCACGACGTCCTGCGGGACGACGGCGATGAGCAGCCCGGCCTTCCCCGAGTTGGATCGGAAGATGTCGCCGAAGCGCGAGCCGATGACGACCTTGAAGCCGTAGTTCTGAAGCGCCCACACCGCGTGCTCGCGCGATGATCCGGTGCCGAAGTCCGGGCCCACCACAAGGACCGTCCCGCGGGAGTACGGGTCCTTGTTGAGGATGAACTCCGGGTCGTTCCGCCACGCGGAGAACAGGCCGTCCTCGAAGCCGGACCGGGTGACCCGCTTGAGGTACACGGCCGGGATGATCTGGTCGGTGTCCACGTTGCTGCGGCGCAGCGGCGTGACGATGCCTGTGTGGGTGGTGAAGGCGTCCATGACGAAGCCCCTTAGAGGTCGGAGGGAGAGCTCAGCGTGCCGCGGACGGCCGTGGCCGCTGCGACTGCGGGTGAGACGAGGTGAGTGCGACCGCCCTTGCCCTGGCGGCCTTCGAAGTTGCGGTTCGAGGTGGAGGCGCTGCGTTCCCCCGGAGCCAGCGTGTCGGGGTTCATCCCCAGGCACATGGAGCAGCCGGCCTCACGCCACTCGGCGCCCGCGTCGGTGAAGATCTTGTCCAGGCCCTCGGACATCGCCTGCAGGCGAACGCGTGCCGATCCCGGCACCACGAGCATCCGTACACCCTCGGCGATCTTGTGACCCTGGATGACCGAGGCGGCGAGCCTCAGGTCCTCGATGCGGCCGTTGGTGCACGAGCCGAGGAAGACCGTGTCCACCTTGATCTCGCGCATCGGCGTGCCGGCCTTCAGCGCCATGTACTCGAGGGCCCGCTCGGCAGCGGCCTTGTCCGACGGGTCGTCGTAGTCCTCAGGGGAGGGCACGGACTCGCCCAGACCGACACCCTGACCGGGGTTGGTACCCCACGTGACGAACGGCGTCAGCTGGGTGGCGTCCATGACGACCTCGCGATCGAACGTGGCGTCGGGGTCCGAGTACAGGGTCCGCCAGTACGCGACCGCGGCGTCCCACTCCGCACCCTGGGGGGCGTGCGGACGGCCCTGCAGGTAGTCGAACGTCGTCTGGTCGGGGGCGACGAGGCCTGCGCGCGCGCCCCACTCGATGGACATGTTGCAGATCGTCATGCGGCCCTCCATCGACATGTTCTCGATGGTGTCGCCGCGGTACTCGACGACGTACCCGGCGCCCCCACCCGTACCGACCTTGGCGATGAGCGCCAGAACGAGGTCCTTGGCGGTGACGCCTTCGGGCAGCGCGCCGTTGATCGTGACCGCCAACGTCTTCGGCTTGGCCTGCGGCAGCGTCTGCGTCGCCAGGACGTGCTCGACCTCCGAGGTGCCGATGCCGAACGCCAGCGCACCGAACGCTCCGTGCGTCGCCGTGTGCGAGTCGCCGCAGACGATCGTCATGCCCGGCTGGGTGAGACCCAGCTGAGGACCGATGATGTGGACGACGCCCTGGTCCTTGTCACCCAGCGAATGAAGGCGCAGCCCGAACTCCGCCGCGTTCTTCCGCAGCGTGTCGATCTGGAGCCTCGACACGGGGTCGGCGATCGGCGCCGTGATGTTCACCGTCGGCGTGTTGTGGTCCTCGGTGCACAGCGTGAGGTCAGGCCGCCGCACCGTACGTCCGGCGAGCCGGAGCCCGTCGAACGCCTGCGCGCTCGTGACCTCGTGCACCAGATGCAGGTCGATGAACAACAGGTCTGGCTCCCCCGCGGTGGCTGACACCACGTGGTCGTCCCAGACCTTCTCCGAAAGGGTCCTGCCCATGAGCTTCCTCGCCCTCGTCGCCTCGGTGGCCGGTCGTACGGCCGACCATCCCAGTATGGGGTTTACTGCCCGCCAAATGAGACGCTAGTATCAGAGTATGGACAACTCGAGTGGTGTGGGCGTTCTCGACAAGGCCGCGCTGGTGCTCAGCGCCCTGGAGTCGGGGCCGACCACCCTGGCCGGACTGGTCAGCGCCACCGGCCTGGCTCGTCCCACCGCTCACCGTCTGGCCGTCGCCCTCGAGCACCATCGCCTCGTGAGCCGCGACCTCCACGGCCGGTTCGTGCTGGGTCCACGTCTCACCGAGCTCGCGTCCGCCGCCGGCGAGGACCGGCTGCTGGCGACCGCAGGCCCCATTCTTGCGCGCCTGCGCGACATCACGGGAGAGTCCGCCCAGCTGTTCCGGCGTCAGGGCGACATCCGCGTCTGCGCAGCCGCCGCCGAGCGACCCTCCGGCCTTCGTGACACGGTTCCCGTGGGCTCTCAGCTCACGATGAGCGCAGGTTCCGCCGCCCAGGTCCTGCTGGCCTGGGAGGAGCCGGAGCGCATCCAGCGCGGGCTCCAGGGCGCCAACTTCTCGGCGGTGGCCCTCGCGGCCGTGAGGCGTCGTGGCTGGTGCCAGTCCGTCGCCGAGCGCGAGGCCGGCGTGGCGTCCGTCTCGGCCCCCGTACGGTCCCCCTCCGGCAAGGTCATCGCCGCCGTCAGTGTCTCGGGTCCCATCGAGCGTCTCACCCGCCAACCGGGACGTCTCCATGCCGCCGCTGTCATGGCGGCCGCGGAGCGCCTCTCCGAAGTCCTGCGACGGACGGGTGCCGCCGAGTAGGTCCCGCCCGCGGGACCTACTCGCAGGCCGCGTACGGTCCGCCATGGACCTCACACACGCTCAGGAAGCCCGACGAACCTGAGAATGCCCGGGCCAGGACGCCCGCACCCTTGTCGCGCTTGGGTGAAGCGTGTTGCATGGGGGTGTGATCACCTTCGATCTGGCTCGCGAGCTCGCACGGG
>DAIEHO010000256.1 GCA_027353565.1 Propionibacteriaceae bacterium | reverse complement strand
CGTCGTCCTCGGCCAGCCCCAGACCGTGCTCACCGGATCGGAAGATGTGCGCCTCGTGAGGGACACCGGCCACGCCGAGCGACAGCAGCATGGTCGTGGTCTGCAGGACCGAGACGTCCTCGTCGTCGCTGGTCGTCCACAGGAACATCGGCGGAGTGACCTCGCGCTCGCTCGGTGAGGTCACCCGGGTGCACGGCGACAGCTCGCCGCGCAGCTCCTGCGAGGAGTCCCCGCCCACCAGACGTTCCGCAAGGTGTTCCTCGCGGTTCGGGATCCTGCCGAAGAACGCGTCGCGCAGCTCGGTCACCGGATAGCAGAGGATCGCCGCATCAGGTCGCCCCGCGAACGTCCAGGTCTGAGTCCCGGTCACGTGCTCGCTGTCCGTCGCCAGGAGCGCCGCCAGGTGACCTCCCGCGGAGAAGCCGATGACGCCCACATGGTCCCGCAGCACGCTGAGCTCCGTCTCGCCCTCTCGGAGCATCGTCAAAGCCTCGCGCGCGTCGTGCAGCGGCCGCGGGAAGCAGCCCTCACCAACCCCGTACCGCACGACCAGGGCATGGATGCCGTGACCGGTGAGCCACTCGGCCACGGACGCACCCTCGTTCTCGTCGTGCTCGAGGTAGTCGCCGCCCGGAAGCACGATGAAGGCCGGCGCGGGGCCGGGCCCGGCCGAGTAGGTCGTGCAGTTGATCGCCATGGGGCCATCCTCGCGCACCGGCCTGTCACATCTGGTCAGGCGCCTCGATGCCGAGCAGGTCGAGCCCCCGGGAGAGCACACGACGGACGGCCGAGCACAGCCCCAGCCGCGACGTCCGGACCTCGCCCTCGGACGTGAGCACGGGGCAGACCTCGTAGAAGACGCTCAACGCGGTGGCCAGCTCGAACAGGTACGTGCAGAGCTTGTGGGGCTGCAGGTCCTCCGCCACCCCGGCGACGACCTCGCCGAAGCGGCTCAGCAACAGCGCCAGGTTGTGCTCGGGCGGCTCCTGGAGGACCGTGATCGCGTCCCAGGCGATCCCCTCCGCCTCGGCCTTCGCGAGGATCCGGCTGACGCGGGCGTGTGCGTACTGCAGGTACGGGCCCGTGTCGCCCGTGGTCTGCGTCATCCGCACCGCGTCGAACACGTAGTCCTTCTGGAGCTGGTTCGACAGGTCCGCGTACTTGACGGCTGCCACGGCGATCGGCCGGGCGACGTGCTCCTCGGCCTGGTCCAGGAGGTCGTCGAGGTGGGCGGCGCCTCCCTTGCGGGTCGAGAACGGTTTGCCGTCGGTGCCCAGCACCATCCCGTACCCGACGTGCTCGGCGGTGACGGAGTCGGGCAGGTATCCGGCTATGCGGGCGACCTCGAACACCAGCAGGAAGTGCTGGTGCTGCCGGGCGTCGGTGACGTAGACGATGCGGTCGGCCTTCAGCGAGCTGACCCGGTACGAGATGGCGGCGACGTCCGTGACGTCGTAGCCGTAGCCGCCATGGCGGTTGCGGAGGATGGCCGGGGCGTCGAAACCGTCGACGAACACGACGAGCGCGCCGTCATCGACGACCGCGATGCCACGGGACTCGAGGTCGTCGCAGATCGGGGCGAGCATGTCGTTGTACATGGACTCGCCTGCGAGGTCGTCGTCGGTGAGGAGCACGCCGAGCCGGTCGTACGTGGCGTTGAAGCCGACCTTCGAGATGTCGATGAGCTGTCGCCACAGTGCGCTCGTGGTGGCGTCACCCGCCTGCAACGCAACCACGCGGGCGCGAGACTTGTCGGCGAAGTCCTCGTCGGCGGTCAGGTGCGCGTTGGCACGCAGGTACAGCTCCTCGAGACCGGCGAGGTCCAGCCCTGAGAGGTCGAGGTCCTCCTCGACGACCTGCTCGATCAGCATCCCGAACTGGCGGCCCCAGTCACCGATGTGGTTCTGGGCGATGACGGTGTTGCCGGTGGCGACGAGGACCCGGTGGAAGCAGTCGCCGATGATCGTCGTGCGGAGGTGACCGACATGCATGAGCTTGGCGACGTTGGGCGAGCTGTAGTCGATGACGATCCGCGCGGGATGCTCCGCCACGTCGATACCGGCGGCCGCGTCGTGCAGCACGTCGTTCGCCACGCCGGCCAGCACGTCGGCGCGCACGCGGATGTTGATGAAGCCCGGGCCGGCGATCTCCAGCGGTTCGCAGAGGTCCGACACCGCGATGGCGGCCACGAGCTCTTGGGCGACCTCGCGAGGCGGTCGTCGGAGGTCCTTCGCGATGCGGAGCGCGACGTTCGACTGGAAGTGACCGAACTGGGGTTTGGTCGCTGGTCGGAGCTCAGGGTCGGTCCCGGCAGCCGTCTCGAAGCGTTCCGTGAGTTTCCCGATCAGCGACAGCACCGGCACATCGTTCCACAGGCGCGCGGACGGCCGGGTTCCGACCCGACCAGCGGACGCCAGGGCCACCGCGCTCCCGCTTGCGCGGAGGGCCACCAAAGGAGTAAAACGCAGCATCGTTCGGTAGGACTTAACAACGATTCGGTAAAGCCGACTCCTCGTGCGTCGATCTGTAACACAGGCGAGACATACGCGTGGTCAAATGCTCCCTACTTCCGGTGCTCGTAGTCCATGCGAGGCGGAGGTACACGTCAACAAGGAGGAAGCGTGAACAGACGTATCGTCAAGCTCGCCGCCGTCACGGTTGTGGCAGGCGCCTTGGCCCTTTCGGGCTGTGGGTCGCGGGCCGACACCGGGTCCACCAGTTCGACAGGTGCCGTCAAGATCGCCAAGATCGGCGTCATCGCTCCGCTGTCCGGCGACCTTTCAGCTCTCGGCCTGGGCATCAAGAACTCGGTGGACCTCGCCATCAAGCAGGCCAACGACTCCAACGCGATCCCGGGCTGGAAGCTCGTCATCGCCCCGATGGACGACCAGGCCACGCCTGACGTCGGCAAGAACGCGGCGACGAGCCTGTCCTCGGACGACCAGGTCGTCGGCGTCGTCGGCACCCTGAACTCGTCCGTGACCCAGAGCGTCACCCCGGTTCTGCAGCCCGCGCACATCGTCCAGGTCTCGCCCGCCAACACCAACCCGACGCTGACCCAGGGTCAGGACCTCGCCAACCCGGTTCGTCCGTACGACAACTACTTCCGTACCTGCACGACGGACGCCGTCCAGGGCCCGACGGCAGCGGCCTACCTGTTGAGCATCGGCATCAAGAACGTCGCCACGATCCATGACAAGAAGTCCTACGGCCAGGGCCTCGTCGAGGCGTTCACGAAGGCGTTCACCGCTGGTGGAGGCACGATCGCAGCAGCCCAGACGATCAACCCCGATGACA
>DAIEHO010000160.1 GCA_027353565.1 Propionibacteriaceae bacterium | reverse complement strand
CGTCACCGGCGAGGCACCGAGCAGCGGACCGATGTGGTGGCGCAGGTAACGCCCGTACGACGCTCGCGCGTTCGGGCCGATCCCGGTGAGCAGGTCGATGTGCTCACGAACCAGAGCCGCGATCGTCGGGCCGCCGGGCGCCAGAGCCGGGAATTCCGATGCCGCAGGACTCGGCGTCGATGCCGCCGCAATTCCGGCGTGCGCCGATTGTGGAGACGAAGAAATGGACGCGGCAATCTCTGCCGCGCCCTTGGCGTGTCCGTGGGCCGCCTCGAGCAGCTCCATCGCCACCCGAGCCTCGTTGCGCGAGGCGTAGGTCATGGAGGACTGGCGCCCCGTGCGGGGGTCACGCCAGAGCACCGCATAGGCGGTGCTGCCGTCGGCACGACGACGCTCGCGAAGGGACGCCATAGGCGTGAGAGTCCGCCCGTACGGTCACCCGTGTCAACGAACCCGGGGTCCGTGTCAACGAGATCAGCGCCGTACGGGACGAACCCGCAGGTCAGACATGGTGGAGGTGGCGGGAATCGAACCCGCGTCCGATGACACTAAACCAGGGCTTCTCCGGGCGCATTCTGCTGCGCTTTTCTCAGCCCCCACGATCACGCAGACAAGTCGCGGACAGGCTCAGTCAGCTGAAAGTCCCCACAACGTCACTGACGAACGCTGTGAGCAGTGGCTTCCTAGATGACGCCAGGAACCGAGTCGGAAGCTAGCTCGGGCTGACGGACTTCACAGCTCGCTCAGGCGGCGAGGGCGAAGTCGGTGCGCGATGTATTGGCACCTATGGGTTTGCGCGGATCGTTAACGAGATAACCGTGCGTCCTCGGCCCGCTTCCCCTGGATCGGCGACCACCGTCGAAACCGATCACCCCCATGTTCAGTTTTCAAGCACCGCCCTCTCAGGCGGCAGGTCGATCTTACGCGACAACGCCGGGCGTGCCTCGCTCATTCCCGCGAGGGCCCCGCCCGGCGCCGTCGGTCGAGCCCGGTCAGGCCACCGGGCCCTGCACCAGCGTCACCGTGGCGGTGTGGCTGGTGCCCGTGCTGGCGGCGGTCCAGGTGATGCTCACCTTGTCACCCGGCTTGTAGCCGGCCAGCAGGGTGGACAGCTGGTCCGCCGAGCTCACCGTGCTGCTGTTCACCTTGGTGATCGTGTCGCCGGCCGCGAGGCCGGCGTTGGCAGCCGGCGTGCTGGCGATCACTCCGGCGATCGTCGCGCCGCTCGTCGTGCTCGTCGAGCCGCCTGCGTTCCCGTAGCCGGACGCGATCTGCGACGACGAGGCGATCGAGACGCCCAGGAACGCCGGGTACCCGATGACCACGTCGGAGGAGGCCTGCCCGCTCTCGATCTGCTTGACGATCGTCATCGCGTTCTGGATGTCGATCGCGTACGCCACCGTCGAGCCGGTCCCGCTGGATGCCGCCGTGGTGATCCCTACCACCTGCCCGGCCGAGTCCAGCACGGGACCACCGGAGTCACCGCTGACCACCGAAGCGGAGAACTCGATCAGCCCGGACAGCGTCTCCGCCGATGCCGAGTCGGTCGACGCGGTCATCGTCTGGTCG
>DAIEHO010000146.1 GCA_027353565.1 Propionibacteriaceae bacterium | reverse complement strand
CGGCGCGAGCATCGGCGCAACGGGGAACGATCTCGAGATCGAGTCCTCGCACGCGGCCGCCGGCGATGTCGGCCTCGAGGCGGCAGGCAGCATCTACGTCACCGAGACCCGCGGCACGCTCCACCTCGTGCTCGCCGAGGCGTTCGGCGGCGATATCCGGATCAGCGTGCGCGACACGGCGACGGACACGCCCGAGCCAGCTGCAGCCACGTTCAGCGGCGGCGTGACGTTCGACGGGACGACGATCACCCGCGCGAGCGGCAGCTTCCTGGATGACGGGTTCGTCCCCGACACGACGCTCCGAATCTCGGGCGGCACGCCGTACGACGGCGACTACACGATCGCGGACGTCACCGCGACCGTCATCACGCTGACGGCCTCGCTGGAGGCCACCCTCGGCGTGACCAGCGACGCGCGGACGGGCGTCACCCTGACGCAGCTGGCCACGCTCGACGAAGACCTCGACCTCCTGCACGACGGGTCGGTGCGCTTCGCGCAGAACGTCCTCAGGACGGTGCCGTCCGGCCGGGTCGCGGCGACCGGGTCGATCACGCTGCAGGTCGGTGACGACGTGGCCCTGCTGCCGAACGCCGTGATCGTGGCCGGCACGACCATCGACATCTACGGCGACTGGACGAACGGCGACGACGGCTACGGGACGACGATCGTCCTGCGCGGCGACATCACCTCGACCCTGACGAGAGTCTGGGGCAACGACGACGTCGACACGTTCCAGCTCGGCTACGGCGGCGACCTGGGCGACTTCGTCGTTGGCATGGGCGCGGGCGCTGACGCGCTGGGCGAGGAGGGCTACCTGCACCTGGGCGGCCCGACCCGGATCTACGGCAGCGCGATCGCGCCGGTCTGCGGTGGCGGCACGTGCCTGAGCGCGGGCGACGCGGCGCACGACCCGTCGATCGACGACGGCGAGGACCGCTTCTTCGTCGCCTACCTGCAGTCGATGGACGACGGCGAGGCGCTCACCCTCGACGGCCAGGCCGACACCGACAGCTACGTCGTCTACACGACCGGCAGCCAGGGCGCGTCGCGCGACTACGTCATCAACGTCCTCGACACCGGCGCTCCCGACGACGGCGCCGACACGATCGCGATCTACGGCAACGACAGCGCCCTCAACGGCTACTCCGGGCCCGGCACGCCGTACCCGGTCGACGACATCTTCCTGCTCCGCCGCGTCACCGCCATCGCCGGCGAGACGGCCACGCGGCCGGCCTTCGTCGCCGTGCTCCACGTCGACGCGCTCGCCGACGCGCAGGTCACGGACGCGGCCTTCGACGTCGAACGCGTGAACTACGACGCGGCGCTCAACGGCCGGCTGATGGTCTACGCCCTGGGCGGCAACGACTACTTCGCGACGGACGACAACAGCGCGGTCACGACGCTCGACGGCGGTCTCGGCAACGACACGTTCCGGATCGGCCAGATCTACGGCCTGGAGCGCGATTCGGCGTCGGTCGTCGCGAACGACGTCTTCGCCACCGTCGCGACGACGCGCGGCTGGCTGAGCGCTGGCACGAGCGAGCCGCTCGTCGCGGTCGGCGACAAGGGCGACGACATCTTCACGGTGTACTCGAACCAGGCGGCGCTGCGGCTCGAGGGCGGCGACGACAACGACCAGTTCGTCGTCCGCGGCTTCGCACTGGCGGAGACGAGCGGCGGCGAGATCGTCTGGCTCAACGAACTGAACCACATCGCGAAGCCGAAGACGACCTCGGGCTTCTCCACGGCGGCCGAGACCGACATCCGGACCGGCGATGGCCAGAACCAGGTCTCGTACAACATCAACGCGCCGGTCTCGATCGACGGCGGCAACGGGATCGACAAGGTCGTCGTGCTGGGCACCGAGTTCGCCGACCACATCGTCGTCACTGCGACGGCCGTCTACGGCGCCGGCCTGTCGATGAAGTACGCCAACGTCGAGGTCCTCGAGATCGACGGGCTCGAGGGCGACGACATCTTCGACGTGCTCTCGACCGCCGCCGGTGTCGCGACGCGGCTCGTCGGCGGCCTCGGCAGCGACATCATCAACGTCGCCGGTGACGTCGCGGGCTCGGTCGTCGCGAGCGGCATCGAGGGCACGAGCGGCGCGATCGGCCATGACGTCTCTTCGAGCGATCCTGCGTACGACGGGCTCGTGGTCGACGGTCTCGACCTGAGCGTGGCGCGGCCGGCCGCGGGCGCCGTGATCGTCACGGAGAGCGACGGCTTCAGCGAGATCCGCGAAGGCGCCGGGAGCGGCGCGATCGACTCGTACACGGTCCGGCTGGCCGCGAAGCCGAGCTGCGGCTCGGGCGTCGCCGACGCCGCGTGCACGGTGTACGTCACCGTGACGGCCGCCATGTCGCCGCAGTCGGAGCAGGGGACCGGCGACACGTTCCTCGTGTCGACGTCGTCGAGCCTGTCCTCGTTCTACCGGACGGTCACCGTCGACGGCGGCACCGAGACGCGGCCCGTGCGCTCGATCGTCCTCGCCTTCACCGGCGCCAACTGGGACACGCCGCAGACGGTGTACGTGTTCGCGGTCGACGACACGCGGGCCGAGGGCGACCGTGTCGTCACCGCGAGCCACTCCGTGCTCCAGCCGGTCTGCGACGCGGCCGACGCGGCCCACTGCTACGACCACGCGACCGTCCGGGACGTCGAGGTCATGGTCCGCGACAACGACCTTGACGCAGTCCAGGTCGTCCAGCTCGATGCAGCCGGGCACACGGACACCCAGACGCTCGTCGTCGAGGGCACGACGACGAGCGAGATGACGGACCAGTTCCGCGTCCGCCTGGCGACCGACCCGGGCGGAACGGTGACCATCCGGCTGACGCCCAGCGACGACCGCATCTGGCTCAGCGGCACGGGCGTCACGACGATCACCGCCCGGGCGCCCGGCGTGCCTGGCGTCTACGAGGTCACCCTCGACTCGTCGAGCTGGCAGACCGGCATCCTGGTCACCGTCCACGCCGCAGACGACTCCGTGCGCCAGGATCCGCGCTCGACGACCATCGCCGTCACGGTCGTCTCGACCCGGTACGCCGGGGCGCTCCCGGCCCGCGTCGACGTGCTCGCGCTCGACGATGACACCGCCGGTCTCGTGGTCATCCCGAGCGGCGGCGGAACGGTGCTGATCGCGGGCGGGACGGGAGACAGCTACCAGCTGCGGCTGACGATGAAGCCGGCGACGGGCACGAGCGTGAAGGTCGCCATCGTCACGGACGGCCAGGCCGACGTCACCGCGGGCGGCCGGGTCGCCTTCGAGGCGATCGGCGGACAGGTCCCGATGCGGCAGTTCACCGGGGACCTCACGATCGCCGGCACGACGGTGACGCGGACGGGCGACTCGGCGGCCGGGAGCTTCCTCGACGAGGGCTTCGCCGCCGGCCAGTCGATCCGGATCCTGCGCGCGAACGGCACGAGCCTGGGCGACTTCACCATCGCCTCGGTCGCGAGCGGCGGGCTCTCGATGACGCTGACGGCGGCGCCGACGGCGGGCAGCTACACGGGCGCGACGATCAGCCGCCTCGTGATGCGCGGCGTCTGGACCGGCTCCGTCACGTACGACGCGACCGCCGGCGCGCTCACGCGCACGGACGGCAGCAGCTGGCTCGACCAGGGCTTCCTCGAGGGCCAGCTGATCAAGATCGGCGCCGAAGCGACGCTCTACAAGATCCAGTCCATCAGCGGCACGGCGACCGGCAAGCTCGACGTCCTGGCCCTGACGTCCGCCGCGAAGCCGGCCAGCGTGGCGTCCTCGGTGACGGTCACCCAGTGGGCGGCGGTCGTCACCTTCACGGAGGCGAACTGGTCCGAGCTCGTCAGCGTTCCGCTCGTCGCCGACACGTCGTTCACCGTTGCCGCCGGTCACGAGAGCCTGAAGTCGTTCGCCAAGCGGCCACACCTGCTGTCCGGCATCCGCGGCCCGCTGTCCGTCGAGGGCGGCACCACCTCCGCCGACCGCTCGCTGCAGCCTGCGCTCATGCTGCCCGCCGAGCACAACGGTGCCCTCTTCGGGATCGCCTCGCAGCCCGTCGGCGGCGAGGCCCAGCAGGTCGACGTCCTCAACGTCTTCGACGACTCGAGCCGCGAGGACAAGAGCGGCACGATGACCGCGACGGCCCTGACCGGCCTCGGGATGGGCCCGGGCCTCGACTTCACGGCCCAGCTGAACGGCGCGACGATGCCGTTCGGCGAGACGTCGGCCTACCCGGGCGGCATCAGCTACGGCACGATCGTGTTCGCCAACGGGCAGTTCTCGCAGGACGGCTCGACGAGCACGATCGAGGTCCTCGACGTCCTGCTCGGCGAGGGCAACGACCACCTGACGATCAGCGGCACGCTCCAGCCGGGCGGCACGCCCGTCGCGGTCCACGGCGGCCTGACGGTCGTCCACGGCGGCGGCAACCAGTACCTGACCGTCACGGGCTCGATGACGCTTGGCGACGGCACGATCACCCGCGCTGACGGTGTTGCCTGGACCAGTGCCGGGTTCGTTGCCGGCCAGTCGGTCACCGTCTCCGGCGTCACCGGCCAGTTCAAGATCACGACGATCTCGGGCGCGACGCTCACGCTCGCGGGCTTCCCGGGCTCCGGCACGGGCACGCGAACGGTCGCGGTCGTCGACCCCGAGACGCCGGGCGTGCCGCGTGTCGGCGGCGACACGATCACCGTCACCGGTGGCGGCGGGCCGACCTCACCGCTCGTGGTCTACGGCGACACCTCGCAGGACGGCCTCTGGTACAGCGGCGACCCGCGGGTCCTCTCGATGCGCGACTTCGGCACCAAGCCGTACCCGAACATCACCGGCAACGATCCGCGCTTCATCTTCCCGGTCGCCGCGCCGTTCGCCCACGCCGGCAACGACGTCATCGACGCGAGCGCGCTCTTCGCCCTGGTCGCAGCCGACTCGCTGCCGACGGTCGGCATCGTGGCCTACGGCGGCCCCGGCGACGACGTCATCTACGGCAGCCAGGCCGGCGACTACCTTGCCGGCGGCTCGGGCGACGACACGATCGTCGGCGGCCGCGGCCGCGACCAGATCTACGGCGACAACGGCATCAACGTCGACGTCATCACGCGCGAGCTGACGATCCCGTGGGTGAACGCGAGCGTGCGGACGAACCGCGACGACCTGACGGCCGGACAGGATGTCCTGTACGGCGAGGGGTCGGGTTCGGCGGTCGGCACGGGCAGCGACGGCGACGACGTCATCTTCGGTGACTACGGCAGCGTCACCCAGGCCGTGGCGTCTCCGACGGTCGGCCCGGACGGGTACGTGAACCCGACGGCGCTCGAGCGGATCGAGACCACCGGCTGGATCCGCGACATCACGACGATGCGGCCGGAAGACGGCGCCCATGACGTGATCGCCGGCGGCGTCGGCGACGATCGCGTCCTTGGCGGCAACGGTCCCGACACGATCACTGACGAGGGCGGCTCGAACGTCGTCTTCGGCGACCACGGCCACCTCGCCTACGTCGCCGGCACGACCGACGTGACGACGCTGCACCTCGTGGAGAGCATCGACGAGGGCTTCGGCGGCGTCGACGAGATCACGACGGCCGCGGGCAACGACTTCGTCTTCGGCGGCATCGGTGGCGACACGATCACGGCCGGCGCCGGCAACAACATCGTCTTCGGCGACCACGGCCGGGTCACCGGCATCGAGTCAACGGTCGCCAACCGCTCGATCAACGGCGACAGCGCGGCCGACGGGTACCCCGTCCCGGTCCTCGCCCTCGTCGAGGGCTACGTGCCGGCGGGCGGCGAGTACGGCGGTGCCGACACGATCACGACCGGCGCCGGCCACGACATCGTGTTCGGCGGGGCGGGCGGGGACACGATCGTCGCGAACGACGGCGAGACGTCATCGGTCGCCGACGAGAACAACATCGTCTTCGGCGACTACGGCCTGCTCGACTGGGTCGCCACGTACACGACCGTCCCGACCGAGAGCGCCGACCACGTCGGTTCGACCGACCCGAGCCCGTACAGCCTCGACCACGTCTGGTCCTGGTTCGAGGCCTTCGGCGGCGCCGACCTCATTACGACCGGCCGCGGCAACGACTTCGTCTTCGGCGGCGCGGGCGCCGACTTGATCAACGCCGGCGCGGGCGACAACATCGTGTTCGGCGACCACGGCCGGATCAGCGGCGTC
>DAIEHO010000125.1 GCA_027353565.1 Propionibacteriaceae bacterium | reverse complement strand
GACGACGGAGTCACGCCGGCTTCGACGGGCGCGGCCCAGAGCCGGATCGAGCCCCCATGAGTCTCGAGCAGCTCCACGTCGACGAGCGAGAGCCCGCCGCGTTCCAGCGCTCCCCGGGCCGCGAGAAAGGTCCAGTACTGGAAGTGCTCGTGGTAGATCGTGTCGAACTGGGCCTTCGTCACCAGCGACAGGGCGTGATGCACCTCGATGGAGACCCGACCCGCGTCCGCTACCATGGCCCGCAGCCCCCGGGTGAAGCCGATGATGTCGGGAATGTGCGCCCAGACGTTGTTCGCGACCACGAGGTCGGCTCGGCCGTGCTCGGCCGCCAGGTCCCTACCGAGATCCTCGTCGAGGAACGCGGTGACTGTCGGAATGCCCTTCTCGAGGGCCGCGGCGCCGACGTTGACACTGGGCTCGATGCCGAGGCAGCGGATGCCGTGGGCGACCACGTGCTGCAGAAGGTACCCGTCGTTGCTGGCGACCTCGACGACGAACGAGTCCGGCCCGAGACCGAGCGATGCGACGCTCGCATCGACGAAGCGCTTCGCGTGCTCCACCCAGCTCGTCGAGAACGACGAGTAGTAGGCGTAGTCGGTGAACGTCTCGTCGGGTCGGATCAGCGCGGGGATCTGGAGCAGCCGGCACTCGGGGCACAGCCGCAGGTGCAGCGGGTACGTGGCCTCCGCCAGGTCGAGCGCCTCGGCGGACAGGAACGCCTCGCATGGAGGGCTCGCGCCCAGATCGAGCACCGACACCAGCCCGGTGTGCCCGCACAGCCTGCAGGTCGTGGTCATCAGCTGTTCCCCCTCAGGTTGTGGGTACTGCGGATCGCCAGCCGCCCGACCAGGTACCCCACCATCGTCACGAACAGGCCGGACATGATCGCCCCGGCCCCGGCTGCGGCATGCCGACCGCGCCGCGGCACGGCGAGAAGCTCGCGCACCACCCCGCGGGGCAGGACGTGCGTGGTGTACGTGGTCTCGGCCGAGAGCGCCGCCCGCTGCGTCGTACGGACGGCGACGGCGGCCTTGGAGACGCCCTCCGCGTAGCAGCGGTGCCACAGGTACGACCAGGTCGTCCGCTGCGGGGTGACGCGGTGGCGGACCATCGAGCGCGGTTCGAAGAGGATCCGGGAGCCGGGCGCCGAGGCCGCACGGATGCACAGCTCCGTCTCCTCGCAGCCGTACGGGACGGTGCCCACGCGACCGAGGTCCTCCCCGAACAGACCCGCGCTCGAGAAGACGGCGGCGCGCATCGCCATAGAGCAGCCCATGACGTTGCGGACAGGAGACAAGGTGCGTGGCTGGCCCGCGTACGTGCAGCCGACGACCCAGTCGAACTCGCCTCGGTCGCCGACTGCCGCCGGGAGCATGGAGGGCCTGTCGCCACCGGGCCAGCGAGGCGTCGCGGCGCCGCCGGTGATGATGACGGCCGGGTCGCCGAACGGGGCGACGAGGGCCGCGAGCCACTCGGGCTCGGGAACGGCGTCGTCGTCGAGGAACACGTACACGTCGGCAGCGACACCGGTGATGCCCGAGTTCCGAGCACCCGAGAGCCCACGTCTGCGGGTGTTCTCGAGGATGCGGACGTCGTCACCGGCGAAGGTCCCGCGGGCCCGTTCGTACAGCTCGGGACAGTGGTCGACGACGAGCACGACCTCCCCGGTGTGCCGCGACGCGGACAGCTGCCGCCGAGCCTCTCCGAGGCCCGCGACGATGTCGCCCCACCGGTCGAGGGTGTAGGCGCAGACGATGATCGCTAGGTGCATGAGTGTGACCCATGACGGCGACGGAGGAGCTCCGTCGCTGCCATGACTAGGCGGCGAAGTCTGCCGCGTCGGAGGCGAGCCGAGCCCGCAGGATGCAGTCGGCGAGGTGACCGGACCGGGGGGACGCGACCGGGAGATCCCTCTGCTTGGCGCGGCCGCCCGTCATCGTCTCGACGGCGATCGTCCGGAGGACGCGCCTGCCGTCGGCGAACGTGTTGAGGTTGCTCTCGCCGAAGATCCGGTCGAGCTCGAAGCTCGGGACCTCGGTGACGCGCAGCTCGCTCTGGACGGCTCGGATCGTGATGAGCGTCTCGATCTCGAACCCGTCCCCCCAGATGCGGGAGCCGTCGGCGGGGGAGGGCAGCTCCGGATCCGGCAGGCCGAGCTTCGGGACCACGTCGCGCCACATGGCGTTGTAGCCGTAGCAGAGGTCGGTGAACCTGGTGCCCAACCGCAGGTTGCTCAGGAGGTTGAGTCCGTGGTTCCCGGCCCACCGGAGCGGGGTCAGGTCATCGCTGCCGCCACCGGGCAGGTAGCGGGAGCCCTTCGCGAAGTCGGCCCCGTCGACCAAGGCCTCGACGAACGCTGGGATCTCGCAGGGATCGGCGGACCCGTCGGCGTCGAGGGTCACCACGATGTCGCCCGTGGCGGCCTGCATGCCGCAGACGAGAGCGTTGCCCTTGCCACGCCGGGTCTGCTGGAGAACCGTCACGTCCGGGATGAGGCGCCGAGCTACCTCGATGGTGTCGTCGGACGACCCACCGTCCACGAGAACGACCTCATACGCCTCACACAGATCTGGGAGGAGGACCTCCAGATTGCGAGCTTCGTTCAATGTCGGAAGGACGATGGACACGCGTGGCGATGCCAGATTTCGGCCACTGAGCATGGCTACTCCTGTTAAGACTTCCCCAAGTCACCGCCCCCCACAGGCGGTCATGGCAGCAACCTACTCGTCTTCGGCAGATTCTGAAAGCCTGTCTCTCGCGGGAATATCCGACGTGTCAAGGGACTTTAGGCAGAGAAACAGCTGTGACCGCCTGTGAGGGGTCAGTTAAGCCATCGTCAACGAAGATGACGCAGGTTCTCGAAGAACAGCGTGGCGACGAAGCCGATCAGAAGGACGGCCGCGGGCAGCACCATGGCGTCGCTCAGTGCCGCGGACAGGCCCGCTTTGACGAAGGGGGGAAGAGCCGTCGTCGTACCGAACGAGAGGGAAGGTCCCTGCGCGCCGGGCAGGTGCGCCATGATCCTCGACTCCATGAGGACGGCGATGGCGGCGGACCCGACGACCGAACCCACCTGTCGGACCGTGTTGTAGACGCCGGATCCCGAGCCCGCCGACTGCGGCGGGAGGTTGCGGTTCGCCCCGGTCGCGAGGGTGCCCCAGACGAACGAGCTGAACAGCCCCAGGAACAGCGCGGGCAGGAGGATCTGCCAGGTCGCGGAGTCCGTGGTCATGACACGGGACAGCCAGTAGATCGTGGCCGCCTGGCCGAGCAGCCCGATGCCCGCCAGGTATCGCGGGTGCACGCGGTCGACGAGCCGTCCGGCGATCGGCGCGAACACGATGCTTGCGACCGCCTGGGGGGCCATGAGGAGCGCGGCGTGCGTCGGGTCAAGGCCACGGACGACCTGGGCGTAGATCATGAAGGGGAAGATCATCGCCGTGATGCTGAAGCCGACGGCTGTGATGGCGACGGACGAGACGCTGAAGTTGCGGTCGGAGAACAGGCTCAGCGGTACCAGCGGCTCGCTCTTCTGACGCCACTGCCACCAGACGAACCCGATGAGGAGCACGGCTCCCAGCACGATGAGCGCCGGGACGCTGATGATGCCGGTGATCGTTCCCCAGCTGTACGTCTCGCCTTCCTGGATCGCGAAGACGACGCAGAACAGGCCGATGGCGCTGAGGGCGACACCGATCCAGTCGAAGGTGTGGCTGTGCGTCTCGAGCTTGGGGACGAGCCGCGCGACCAGGATGACGGTGAGCACGCCGATCGGCACGTTGATGAGGAAGATCCACTCCCAGCCTGCGGAGTCGATGAGGATGCCGCCCAGGATCGGCCCGACGAGGGCCGCGACGCCGGCCGTCGAGCCCCACAGGGCCATGGCGCCGCCCCGCCTCTGTGGCGGGAAGATCCGTGCGATGACGGTCATCGTCTGCGGCGACATCATCGAGCCCCCGAGGCCCTGGGCGACGCGCGCCACGATGAGCCAGCCGATCCCGAGGCCGAGCGTTCCCGTCAAGCCGCACCAGGCCGATGACAGCGTGAAGACGACCAGGCCGATCATGTAGACGCGCTTCGGCCCGATCCGGTCGCCCAGGCGTCCGGTGATGAGCATGGGGACCGCGAACGCGAGCAGGTACGCGC
>DAIEHO010000114.1 GCA_027353565.1 Propionibacteriaceae bacterium | reverse complement strand
ACCTCGACACCACACCGCTGCCGGCGGACGAGGCGAGCCGCGTCTACCGCAAGGCGCGCGCCGGCCAGATCACGTCAGCCGAGGGCGACGCCCTGCGCCGCACGATGCTGTTCGAGATGGCGCGTATGGCGTCCGAGGACGGCCTCGTCATGACGATGCACCCGGCCGCCTTCCGGAACCACCACACGCCGACCTTTGAGAAGTACGGGGCGGACGTGGGCGCCGACATCTCCACCAGCGTCGAGGCGACGCGCGCGCTGCGCCCGATGCTCGAGGCGTTCGGTACGAACCCGACGTTCCGGGTCGTCGTGTTCACGATGGACGAGACCATCTTCGGCCGCGAGCTCGGCCCGCTGGCGGGCTTCTACCCGTCGCTGTACGTGGGCGTGCCGTGGTGGTTCATCGACGCGCCGGACGCGATCAAGCGGTTCCGCAAGGCGATCACCGAGCCGGCGGGGTTCACGAAGACGTCCGGCATGATCGATGACACCCGGGCGTTCCTGTCCATCCCGGCCCGCCACGACATGTCCCGCCGCATCGACAGCGCCCACCTCGCCGAGCTCGTCGTCGAGCACCGCCTCGAGGCCGACGAGGCCCTCGAGATCATCCACGACCTCGTCGCCGTGCAGCCGAGACAGGTGTTCCGCCTTGCCTGACCAGATGCTGACCCGCGAGGCGTACGGGAAGCCCCTTGCGCCCGTACGGACCGTGCACCTCGGACTCGGCAACTTCTTCCGGGCGCACAGCGCCTGGTACACCGAGCACTGCTCGTCCGAGTGGGGCATCGCCGCGTTCTCCGGCAGGTCCGACACGCACGTCGCAGAGCTCGCCGCACAGGACTGCCTGTACACGCTCGTCGTGCAGGGCAAGGACGTCCGGACCGAGGTCATCTCGTCCCTGTCGGCCGTCCACACGGGCCACGACCTCGCCGCGTGGCGTGGCTACTTCGCGTCACCGGACGTCACGGTCGTGACGCTGACCATCACGGAGGCGGGCTACGTACGCGACTCGTCGGGAGCGCTCGACCTCACCAACGAGGCGGTGCTCGCCGACATCGCCGCCCTGACGACGAGCCCGCTCGGCGGGACGGTCACGACCGCGCCGGGCAAGCTCGTGGCCGGGCTCCTGGCACGGCGCGACGCCGGCGCCGGGCCCATCACGATCGTGCCCTGCGACAACCTCGTCAAGAGCGGCGAGATCACGCGCCGGGTCGTCGAGGAGCTCGCGGCCGCAGTCGACGCGTCGCTGCAGGAGTGGATCGACGCGAACGTGGGCGTCGTCACGACGATGGTCGATCGGATCACGCCACGTCCGACCGACGCCGACATCGCAACGGTCACCGAGCTCACCGGCGTCTGCGACCGTGCGCCTGTCGTCACCGAGCCGTTCACCGAGTGGGTCATCGAGGGCGAGTTCGTCGCCGCGCGGCCCGCGTGGGAGGAGAGCGGCGCGACGTTCGTCGACGACATCGTCCCGTTCGAGCACCGCAAGCTGTGGCTGCTCAACGGTTCCCACTCGCTGATGGCGTACGCCGGGCCGATCATGGGTCGCGAGACCGTGTACGAGGCGATCACGGACCCGGTGCTGCGCGGGTGGGTCGACGAGTGGTGGGACGCCGCGGTCCAGCATCTGCCGCTGCCCGCCGACCAGGTCGCCGCGTACCGGCAGGCGCTCGTGCAGCGCTTCGAGAACCCTTCGATCAAGCACCTGCTGAGCCAGATCGCAGCCGACGGCTCCCAGAAGATCCCGATCCGGTTCGTGCCGACGGTGAAGGCCGACCTGGCGAGAGGTGTCGTCAACCCCGGTGCGACAAGGCCCATCGCGGCCTGGATCCTCCATCTGCGGGGGTACGGACCCGTTGGGGTCAACGACTTCCGCGCCGCCGAGGTCCAGGCGCTCGTGGCCGACGACGAGGCCGCCACCGTCGCGAACGCCCTGACGTGGCTCGGCGTCGCGAACGACGAGGTCGCCTCGACCGTGCTCCGGCAGATGCACGAGATCCTCGAGGCCTGACGGAATAGCGGTCCAGCGGGTACGGTTGCCGCTCCTGAGAAGTCCACCATCGAAGGGAAGAGCTGATGGCCACAACCAGCACCGCTCGTACGCACTGGCAGGGTTCGCTCACCGAGGGGTCCGGGAAGACCGACCTGACCACCTCCGGCGCGGCGAGCTTCGACATGACCTGGAGCGCTCGCGCAGAAGCGGGCTCCGGAACCACCAACCCCGAGGAGCTCCTCGCCGCAGCGCTGGCGACGTGCTACTCGATGGCGCTGTCCCACGCCCTCACCGGTGCCGGCAACCCTCCGACCAGCCTCGACACGACGGTCGGCGTGACGTTCCAGCCAGGGACGGGCATCACCGGCGCCACCATCACGGTCGTCGGCTCCGTGCCCGGCATCAGCGCCGAGACGTTCACCGAGTTCGCGGAGAAGACGAAGACCGAGTGCCCTGTCTCGCAGGCACTCTCCGGCGTCGAGAAGACGCTCGAGGTCAGCTTCACCAGCTGAGCCACTCGGCCGTACGCCGAGAGGGGTGACGCGGGCCAACGCGGTCCGGGAGTGCGCTGGTAGTTTGTCGCCCAGCCACGACTGGAGGACCTGATGACCGACGCCGCGCTGCCCCTCTTCGGCCCCGGGAGGCACCTGCTCTCGGTGAGCCAGCTCGATCGCGACGGACTCGACCGGCTGTTCACGCTGGCCGAGTACGTGACGCCGATCGCGGAGCGGAAGAGCGTCTGCACGGTCCTGGACGGCGCGGTGCTCTGCAGCCTGTTCTTCGAGCCCAGCACCCGTACGCGCCTCAGCTTCGAGTCGGCGTTCCTGCGCCTCGGCGGTGAGGTCACCACGACGACCGGCTTCACGTTCTCGTCGATGGCCAAGGGCGAGTCGATCGCCGACACGTCGCGGGTGGTCTCGGGCTACTCCGACGTGCTCGTTGTCCGACACCCCGATGAGGGTTCGGTGGCCGAGTTCGCCGCGGCGTCCCTCGTACCGGTCCTCAACGCCGGTGACGGCGCGGGGGAGCACCCGTCGCAGGCGCTGCTGGACATCTACACGATGCGTCGCGAGCTCGCGGCTCGTGGCAAGGCCGTCGACGGCTGCACGATCGCCATCGTCGGCGACCTGCGCTTCGGCCGCACGGTCCACTCGCTCATGAAGCTGCTGGCCATCTTCTCGCCGGTCACGTTCCGGCTGTTCTCTCCGCCGAGCCTCGAGCTGCCGGACGCGATCGCCACGTTCGTACGGGACCGCGGCCACACGGTCGTCCACTGCGACTCCGTCGTCGAGGCGGTTGCCGGAGCCGACCTGGTCTACGCCACCCGCGTCCAGCGCGAGCGGATGACCGAGGAGCTGCCGCCGTCGTTGCGGGGCAGCCTGCTCGACCGGTCGATGCTCGTGGAGGCCGGGGCGACCGACATCATCGTCATGCATCCCCTCCCTCGCGACTCGCGCAGCGACTCGTACGACCTCTCCCCGAGTGTGGACGACCTGCCTGGCCTGGCCATCTTCCACCAGACCGACAACGGGATCCCCGTCCGGATGGCGCTGTTCCTCACGGCTCTCGGCGTCTCGGCGGAGGCTGTCCAGATGACGCTGCGGCAGCGGCCCTGGGACGCCCGGCTGCGCTGGGAGCCGTGACCGGGGTCAATCATCGGAATGCTCGGCTAGCATGCTCCCCATGACGTTGCCTCTGCTGATGCCCCTGGAGTGGCCGGTCCAGCACCCGTCGTTGATCGCCTACCTCCTGCTGCTCGTCATCGGGCCACTCGCTGTCGGGGGCATCATCACGCTCATCGGGCTGGCTCCTGGCTGGCGCCGAAGCCTGAATCGGACCGAGCCGGCGGCCGAGGTCGTCCGCAGCGACTCCTGACGCCCGACCCGGCGTGGCACAGTAGTCGCCATGACGACCCACGTTGACTTCTGGTTCGACCCGCTCTGCCCTTGGGCCTGGATGACCTCACGGTGGATGCTCGAGGTCGAGAAGGTGCGGGACGTGCAGACCACCTTCCATGTGATGAGCCTCGCGGTGCTGAACTCCGGGCGCGACCTGTCTTCGGAGTACCGGGAGATGATGGACAAGGAAGGCTGGATCGGCGTCAGGGCCTGCATCGCCGTCGAGCAGAGGTACGGTCCCGAGGCGTTGCGCAGCTTCTACACCGCGCTCGGCACACGCTTCCACCTCGGCAAGCAGCCGAAGACGCCGGAGACCGTCGCGGCCGCACTGGCCGAGGTCGGGCTGGATCCGAGCATCGCCGACGAGGCGCAGACGGACACGTACGACGAGGCGTTGCACGCGTCGCATCACGAGGGCATGGACCCTGTGGGCATGGACGTTGGCACACCGGTCATCCGGGTGAACGGCATGAGCATGTTCGGGCCGGTGATCTCGCCGGCGCCCAAGGGCGAGGCGGCGGGCGACCTGTTCGACGGATTTGTCAAGGTCACCGCGTATCCCGGGTTCTTCGAGCTCAAGCGGACGCGCACGGTGGAGCCCATCTTCGACTGACAGTGGTCACCCGACCCGTCCCCCGGGGGTGACGGAACGTCGTGAGTGGATTATGTTGGGGTCGTCACCAATTAGGGCTGTACCCAACGAAGGAGTTCCGGATGCCCACCGCCACGCACGACGACAAGTTCAGCTTCGGTCTGTGGACCGTGGGGTGGGAGGCCGCTGATCCGTTCGGCCCGACGACCCGGCCCCACCTGGACCCCATCCAGAGCGTGTACAAGCTGGCCGAGGTCGGCGCGTACGGGGTGACGTTCCATGACGACGACCTCGTCCCGTACGGCACGAAGGCCGCCGAGCGCGACCAGATCATCGCGGCGTTCAGGAAGGCTCTCGACGAGACCGGCCTCATCGTGCCGATGGTGACGACGAACACGTTCAGTCATCCGGTGTTCAAGGACGGTGCGTTCACGTCGAACCGTCGCGAGGTGCGTCGCTACGGTCTGCGCAAGGTCATCCGCCAGGTCGATCTCGCCGCCGAGCTGGGCGCCAAGACCTTCGTCATGTGGGGCGGGCGCGAGGGCGCTGAGTATGACGCCGCGAAGGACCACCACGCGATGCTGCAGCGCTACGCCGAGGGCATCGACACCGTAGCCGCGTACATCGTGGAGAAGGGCTACGACCTTCGGATCGCCATCGAGCCCAAGCCCAACGAGCCCCGCGGTGACATCCTGCTCCCGACGGTCGGACACGCGCTCGGCTTCATCGCGCAGCTCGAGCACAAGGACATGGTCGGCCTGAACCCCGAGGTCGGGCACGAGCAGATGTCGAACCTCAACTACACCGCGGGCATCGCCCAGGCCCTGTGGGCCGGCAAGCTCTTCCACATCGACCTCAACGGCCAGCACGGTCCCAAGTTCGACCAGGACCTCGTGTTCGGCCACGGCGACCTCGCCTCGGCGTTCTTCACCGTCGACCTCCTCGAGAACGGCTTCCCGAACGGCGGGCCGACGTACGACGGTCCCCGTCACTTCGACTACAAGCCGTCCCGTACCGAGGACGTCGACGGTGTCTGGGACTCGGCCGCGGCGAACATCCAGATGTACCTGCTGCTCAAGGAGCGGGCGCTCGCGTTCCGCGCCGATCCCGAGGTGCAGGAGGCCATGGCGGCGTCCGGCCTGTTCGAGCTCGGCGAGCCGACGCTGGCCGCGGGCGAGACGGTCGCCGACCTCATCGCCTCGGGTCCCGAGGACTTCGCCGACATCGACGTCACCGAGCTCGGCCGCAAGGGGTACGGACACGTACGCCTCAACCAGCTGGCGATGGAGCACCTGCTGGGTGCCCGCTGATGCCGCTCGTCGCCGGGGTGGACACGTCCACCCAGTCCTGCAAGGTCGTCGTCTGCGACGCCGAGACCGGTGCGGTGGTGCGGCGGGGCCGCGCCGACCACCCGGACGGCACGGAGGTCGCCCCGGCGCACTGGTGGAGCGCACTGAAGACTGCCCTGGCTGAGGCCGGGGGTCTCGACGACGTGGCCGCGATCTCGGTGGGTGGCCAGCAGCAC
>DAIEHO010000098.1 GCA_027353565.1 Propionibacteriaceae bacterium | reverse complement strand
TGCGCGCCCGGGGCGTCGCGGAGCCTCGCAGCGATGGCCCGCACCTGCTCGACCGACTTGTGCTCGCAGTAGACAGCCTCTGGGTAGCCACGACGTTCGAGCCGGTCGAAGTCGAGGTCCGCGACGTCGTCAGCCCCGGTCATTGCGTCTCAGGATCTGCAGCGTCATCGCACCGGACTGGATACGACGGAGATCGACGGTCACGTACCGGAAGCCGGCCGCCAGCACCCCCGCGAGCAGCTCGGACCGAACGTCCGGCTCGCACGCGCGAGGCAGCTCCTCGGCCGGCAGCTCGATCCTTGCCACATCGCCGTGGTGCCGGACGCGGCAGTCGCTGAACCCGAGACCACGTACAGCCTCCTCGGCCACCTCGATCGCCCGCAGCTTCTCGGCCGTCACGGGTTCCCCGTGGGGGATGCGCGAGGCCAGGCACGGCGAGGCCGGCTTGTCGGCGACCGGGAGCCCGAACGCCCGCGCGAGGCCGCGGACCCTGGCCTTGGTGAGCCCTGCGGCGGCGAGCGGCCGCAGCACGCGGTGCTCGGAGGCCGCCCTCGACCCGGGCCTGTCCACACGCTCGGCGTCATCGGCATTCTCGCCATAGGCGACGGCATCGAGCCCGTACTGCCCGAGGACCGAGTCGTCGATCGCGGTGAAGAGCTGGTCCTTGCAGTAGTAGCACCGGTCGACCGGGTTCGCGGCGTACTCGGCGACCTCGAGCTCGTGCGTCTCGACCTCGACGAGGCGGGCACCGATGATGGCGGCCACCTCGTGGGCCGTGCGCCGCTCGGCAGCCGCCAGCGAGGGCGAGACAGCGAGGATCCCGAGCGCCTTGTCGGCGCCGAGCACGCAGTGGGCGACGGCGAGGAGGACCGCAGAGTCCACGCCGCCGGAGTACGCCACCCCGACGGGGCCCGTACCGAGCGCAGCGCCCACAGCCTCCGCGTCCCGGCGCTCCGCATCGGGGAGGGCGGCGATGGGCCGCAGGGTTGCCACGGTCACAGTGTCGCCTCCGAGCCCGCCGTGATCCCCGCCGCGACCATGGCGGCGACGGCCTGGGCGGCCACCTCGTGCTCCCGAGCCCCGGTGGCGCGCGCGACCTCGGCGAGCGAGTCGAACTCGGCGGCGGCGTGGACGATGCGTCCCTGCCGAGAGGCGACCTTGACCGTCAGCGGGTGGCCCAGAACGTCGACCGTGCGCCAGACGCGGTCGAGGACGACGCGAGAGCACGGCACCCCACGAACGCCGAGCGTGCTCGTGCCCTCGAGGAGCTCGGTGACCACGGCGTCGTGGGTCGCGGCGGTGGCCAGCGCGTGCACGGTGAACGCGGGCCGTCCCTTCTTCATGTGGATGGGGGCGAGCCACGCGTCGAGCGCCCCGGCCTCCAAGAGGCGGTCGAGGACGCCGGGCCACAGACGAGGGTCCAGGTCGTCGACATTGGCCATCACGTCGACGACATCGCGGGCTTCAGCGGCCGCCCCGGCGTCCGTGTCGCCGAGGAACGCCCGGACCACATTCGGCCGGTCCCGTACATCGCGACCGCCGGCGCCGACGCCGACGGCTCGCGTGACCATCGCGGGCATCGGCTCGCAGGTCGCTGCGAGAGTACGGATGAGTGCCATCCCGGTCGGGGTGGCGAGCTCCCCCAGCGCCCCACGGGTCAGCACCCGTGCCGGCCGGTCGTGGGTGTGGCCGGCGTCGTGGTGGTCTCCGTGCTCGTCGTGCGAGTGACCATGGGCATCGACCTGCTCACGGCGGTCGTCGCTCTCCGCGACCTGCGGCTCCGCGAGCGCGACGGTCCTCCAGCCGATGACAAGCTCCGCGACGGCCGGAACCGGCACCGCCATGTCCCCATGCGCGACCCGGACACGACCCGACCCGACGGCCACGGGGCTGGCGGAGCAGCCCGTCACCCCGAGCAGTCGAACCGCCTCGCACACGCCCACCACGTCCGCGATCGAGTCGAGGGCGCCCACCTCGTGGAAGTGGACGTCGAGCGGGTCGATGCCGTGGACCCGGCCCTCCGCCTCCGCGAGCCGCTGGAAGGCCGCCGTCGCCGTCACCCGCGTCCGGTCGTTGATGTCCGCCTCAGCGAGCATGTGGCGGATGTCGCGGAACGTACGGTGCGGAGGCTCGCCGACGAGCACCGACACACCCAGCTTCGTGGCCCGTTGGCCCGCGCGGTCGGCATCGGTGGCCGTGAGCCTCACACCTCCCGGCACGAGCGCGTCGACCGCGCTCTGGACCCCGGCGAGCGAGGCGCCGGCATCGATGAGTGCGCCCAGGATCATGTCCCCCGAGACGCCGGCGGAGACGTCCAACCAGAGATGCGTCATGCTGCTCGTGGTACCTCCAGCAGGGATGTGTCACCACATGGAGTGGTCCTGTCAGCCTCACCGCTCAGTGCGGCTCGATGGTGGGGCGACAACGCACGTCACCGTACCTTCTCGGGTCAACCCCTGCCACCGGGGCCCCACGGTGCTGGACGCCGCCGTCGTGATCGCCCCCGGGGCTCCCGACCGGTGGCCCCCACACGCCCACGATCCCGGTATGCCCATCGCGATCCCGTCGCTCCTGACCGAGCCGGCTCGGTTCGGCCGATGCCCATGATCAAGCGGATGGCGGAGAGACCGAGCCCACCCGACCTTCTGGCGACGAAACTGCCATCGCCCTCATCCCAGCCGGACCTGCCACCACACCACCGTCGGCGACGACAGGGGGAAGCCCGGGCGCGCGTGCCCAGATCCGCGGTCAGGTCTGACCGGCTGAATCGATCTTGGTGGCTTACACGGCTCGAACATTTCGCTGATCGTCGCCGAATCCCGCTGGGCCAGTGTCGTCTCACAACGCA
Organism: Propionibacteriaceae bacterium; assembly: GCA_027353565.1. Taxonomy (GTDB): domain Bacteria; phylum Actinomycetota; class Actinomycetes; order Propionibacteriales; family Propionibacteriaceae; genus Fen-668. The sequence goes on along the minus strand of DAIEHO010000098.1, from coordinate 2,048 downwards.
TCCCGCGTTCGGAACCACAGGAGCTCAACATGAAGCGCATCGCCACATTGGCCGCAGTCGGGACCGCCGTCTGCGCCATCTCCCTCGCCACGTCCCTTCCGGCGTCCGCGGCCGCCGCGCCCGCAGTCGACAGGCACTCGACCCTGGCCCAGATCCAGGCCGCCGCGTCCACGGCGACCTCGGCCCGGATCACGTCGCTGAAGACCGCCATCGGCAAGGTCGACGCGAACACCTCCCTGACATCAGCCGACCGCGCGACGGTACTGGCCACGTTCAATGCCGACGTCACGGCGATGGGCTCCCTGGAGTCGAAGATCGCCGCCGACACCACGGTCGCAACGGCGCTGTCCGACTACCACGACATCTTCACCGGATACCGCATCTACGTCGTCGCCCTCCCCCAGGCCTTCGAGGCGGCAGGCGGAGACCGCCTGACCGGAACGGCGATCCCCAAGCTCCAGTCGGCTCATGACAAGCTCGCCGCCAACCTCGCGGCTCACCCCACCAAGTGGACCGATGCGATGAAGGCCCAGCTCATCGACATGCAGACCAAGATCTCCGACGCGTCGAGCCACGCGAACGGACTGGCGGCGCGTGCGTTGGCGGTGACACCCGCCCAGTACAACGCCGACAAGACGGTCATCACGAGCATCCGCGCTGACCTCAAGACCGCGGTGGGCGACAGCAAGGCGGCGGCGGCCGACGGCCACGCGCTCGTCACTGCGCTCAAGTGAGCCGTCACCTCGTCGGGGCAGCCGTACTGGTCGCCGCCGCGCTCGCGCTCACAGGGTGCGGGCGGGCGGCGACGTCCGGCGCAGCCCCGAGCTCGCCACCGTCGGTGTCGGCAGCACCGGCGGGTGCCGCAACAACCGGGGCAGGCTCAGGGGCCGATGCCGGGTCGCTCGACGGCATCTCCCAGGATCTGGGCTCCGCCGACAACGCGAACGCCCAGACGGAAGCAGACCAGCAGAGCGCCGACCAGGCGGCCGCGACGAGTGACGGCTGACGAGCTCGTCGCGTCGGGGACCCACGGCGACGGCGAGTACGCCGCGGTCACCGCCTGAGCCACGCAGCGTCGGCGCCGCAGGCCTGTCCACTCAGGCCGGCTTCGCTCGAGCTCCTGACATGAGGAGCAGGCACAGCGCTCCGATGGCGGCGACCGCCTCGCCGACAGCGCTGATGGTCTTCTCGCCGTACCAGACCGGGTCGTACATGTCGGGCACCGGACCGAGCCCGCCCACGTCGACGAAGGCGTAGAGCAGTACCGCGCCCAACCCGCCGGCGGCGATCAGGAACGCCACCAGGGCCCCGAAGCGGTGACGCCTGAGGAGCACCAGCAACATCGCGATCACGGCCAGGACCGCTTCAAGGCGAAACAGCCCTCCTTGGCTGAAGTGCGGGCTCGCCGCGCCGGTGAGCGTGTCGAACGCCGGTGCGAGCTGCCAGTGAACGTACGCATCGACACCCAGCCCTGCCGCGGTGGCCAGTGTCAGCACTAGGCGGGTTGCCTTCGAGCCGAGACGGAGCAGCGACGCCCGCTCAGGGGCGCGGCCAGAACCCCCGGTGGGAACGGCGCCTGGATCGGGAACGGCCGGTTCGCGGTCAGACATGACGGTCAACCGCACCTGGTGGTCGATCCAGGCCCGGGTCCTGGTGACCGGGCTCAGGACTCGCCGAAGCCGGTGAGACGAGACGTGCTCCGTCGATGTGGGAGACGTTGGCCATCGGGAACCCCCTGTTCTCCGCCTTGCCGCGTGGTCGAGACCCTGTCTCTCGTGAGAACGAGTCGGACGCCGCTGAGGTTCACCGAGGATGAGGTCTTCGGAGCGGCCGCGACAACCCTCAGCCGATGACTCGGATCCCCGGCCATGGGTTGCTCGCCGGCAGCCGGGACGGACAGCTTCAGATGAACCAAAGCGGCACGGGACCCGTTTCTCAGATAGTGCACTGGGAGGACTCTCCCAGGCAGCTCACTGGGGAGTCATCATGTCCGCATCGATGTTCACCATCCGTCTGCTCGGAGCGGCCACCATCCTCATGCTCGAGGC
>DAIEHO010000091.1 GCA_027353565.1 Propionibacteriaceae bacterium | reverse complement strand
CGACCCCGAGGCGGCCGACGACGCGCGGGCACGGATCCTGACGTTCTTCGGTCGGCACCTGGGCCACGCCGCACCCCCCACCGTCCTCCCCGAGCACTGACGTACTCACGGACGTACTCACGCGAGACCCGAGCCGCCGGCCGGCACCTTCCTGAGAACCCCGGGGACTTTTCGCGCTTCGCCCACGGGGACTCCGCGGTGAGCGGAGAATTTGTGTATCTCTTGTGAAGGGAAGTGCAATGAAGCACAACGTCCCGCTCACTGCAGCGGGCATCGCCCTCTCGCTCACCCTCCTGACCTCGTGCGGCACCGCGGCTCCGAGCGCCCCGGCTGCCGCCACGGCGGTCGCCGGGTCGACAACGGGCGAGACCACGACGACATCCTCGGAAGCGCCCCAGGCCACGGCTCCGAAGGTCACCATCGGCTCGGGCTCCATCACCGTGAAGGGGTCCGGCAACGGCGAGTCGTCGGCGATCGCGTTCGACCAGCCGTACTACGTCGTGAAGACCACCAACGCTGCTGCCGCTGACTACGGCAGCGTGCAGGTCACGGTCAAGGGCAACGAGCTGCCGTCCATCACGACCCTGGACGCCGAGCACACGAGCGTCTTCCAGCCCCCGTCCGCATCGGTGGTGCTGACCATCGAGGCGACAGGTGACTACACCATGGAGTTCACCAAGCCGGTGGCGCTGTCGACGGCCGTGCCCGCGCCGCAGACGTTCTCCGGTGGAGCGGGCACCCTGGTGACGCCCCTGGTCAAGACCGCGGGCACGTACGTGAAGCTCAGCCTGAAGTACACCGGTGCGCCCGACCCCAACGGGAAGACCGGCGTCATGCTGGCAACAGCCACCATCTACGACGCCGCCACGGGTGACGAGGTGCTCAACGTGCCGAAGTACGTCAACAAGGCGAAGACTGAGGACTCCGACGGCAACACCCGCGAGAACCCAGGGACCTACTTCCTGATCGTCACCGGGCAGTCGGCACAGGACACCTGGGAGGCGAGCATCACCGAGGACTGACCTCGTCCACCGGGGCTCGACCTCAGCGGCGCAGGCCCTCCGGCGTGAGCGCAGGGTTGACGTAGGCGCTGTCGAAGGGGTTCGCCGACGTGCCGGGCGTCACGATCTCGTCGATGCGGTCGAGGACCTCGGCCGACAGCGTGATGTCCGCCGCGGGCAGCTGGGTGGTCATCTGCTCCATGGTGCGAGGGCCGATGATCGCGCTCGTGACGCCCGGGTGGTTCACGACGAACGCGATGGCCATCTCCACGAGCGTCATGCCGTTGTCCTCGGCGAGCGTCGCGAGGGCGTCCGCCGCGTCGAGCTTCCCGGCGTTCGACGGGTCGTCGAGGTCGTACCGCGCCGTGAAGATCCCACCCATCCCACCGCGCCCCGCCGACGGCTGCGGTGTCTCCGCACCCTTGCGCCACTTGCCGCTCAGCCAGCCGGCTGCCAGTGGCGAGTAGCAGATGACGCTCATGTGGTGGCGCCTCGCCGTGGGCAGCACGTCGACCTCGGGTGTACGGACCAGCAGGGAGTACGACAGCTGCTCGCTCACCGGTCGTACGAGGTGCCGGTCCCGTGCGGCCCACTGCGCCTCGACGATCTGGCTGGCCTGGAACGCGGAGTGTCCGACGTAGAGCACCTTGCCGGCTCGTACGAGGTCGTCGAGGGCGGACAGCGTCTCCTCGATGTTGGTCTGCGGGTTGGGACGGTGCAGCTGGTACAGGTCGATGTGGTCGGTACCCAGCCGGCGCAGCGAGTTCTCGACCTCGGCGACGATCCAGCGCCGTGACGCCCCGCGGTGGTTGCGCTCGTCGCCCATGTTGCCCTGGAACTTCGTCGCGAGGACGACATCGTCGCGTCGGCCCTTGAGTGCCTTGCCGACGATCTCCTCGGACTCGCCCTGCGAGTACACGTCGGCGGTGTCGACGAAGTTGATGCCCGCGTCCAGCGCCGTATGGATGATGTCCACGCAGTTGTCGTGATCGGCGTTGTTGATCCCGCCGAACATCATCGTCCCCAGGCAGATGGTGCTGACCTGGACCCCCGTGTCTCCCAGACTGCGGTACTGCATCGCGTGCTCCCTCTCGTCGTCGAACGGCCGTACGGCCTGTCACCATCCCAGACCTACCGCGCCCCGAAGGGAACCCCTGAGACAGGTACCGCTGGTGCCCCCCACGGGGACTCAGTGCCCCTGCGCGAGCGTTCCGTTCACGCCGTGATGGTCAGCCCACGGATCCGTTCGGCGGAGTCGAGGAGGAAGTCGATGGTCAGGTCGACCGGCGCGCCGGGGAAGTCTCCCTCGACGCGCAGCACCACCATGACGCTCGACCCCGCGTTCTCGGTCATGAGGCGCCTCGAGGTGGTCGTGAACTCGCTCGCCTCGCCCGACAGCCAGCTCCGGATCTCGACGTCGCCGCGGTACGACGTCCCCTTGTCGACGACGTACGCGCCGGGCGCGAACAAGGCGGCCACGGCCAGCTTGTCGTCACCGTCCATGAGCGTGAAGTACTCCTCGACCACGGGGGGCAGGCTGTCGTGCGTCATGCGTTCTCCTCAGGAGATCTTGCGGCGGTACGTGATCATCGCGACCACGTACGCGACGACCAGGATGCCGACGCACCACCCCAGGGCGACCCAGATGTCGCTGCCGATGGGCTGCTGCGTAAGCAAAGCACGGATCGCGT
>DAIEHO010000087.1 GCA_027353565.1 Propionibacteriaceae bacterium | reverse complement strand
GTGTTCGCCACCGCCGTCACGATCTGCGCCACGAGGTTGGCCACCTGGTCGTTCGTCACGTCGCTCAACAGCACGTACAGGACGAAGTACGCGATCGTCGAGCTCACGCCGACGACGGTGAACCGCAGCACCTGCCCCAGCATCCCTTGCGGCACACCGGGGACGGTCGCGGGCAGCTCAGGACTCGCCAGCTCCGCCTGCACTCGTGCCACGGGGATACGACGTGTGGCGAGACCACGGACCAGCCGTACGACTCCGCGCAGGTCCTCCGTCGCGGTCGCCACGATGTCGACGGTCGTCCCCGGGTCGTCGACCCAGTCGACAGGCACCTCGTGGATCCGCAGGTCGGCCCGCTGCGCCAGGACGAGCAACTCGGTGTCGAAGAACCAGTTCGTGTCCTCGACCAGCGGCAGCAGCGTCTGCGCGACGTCCCGGCGCATCGCCTTGAACCCGCACTGCGCGTCGGAGAAGGACGCGTGCAGCGTCGTACGCAGCACGAAGTTGTAGCACCGGCTGATGAGCTCGCGCTTGCTCCCGCGGACGACACGGCTGGTACGGGCCAGGCGCGTACCGATCGCGACGTCCGAGTGGCCGCTGACCAGCGGCGCCACCAGAGGCAGCACCGCGGCCAGATCGGTAGAGAGGTCCACGTCCATGTACGCGACCACGTCGGCGTCCGATGCGAGCCACACCTGCTTGAGCGCCCGGCCTCGGCCCTTCTGGTCGAGGTGCACGGCAGCGACGTGCGGCAGCGTGCTCGCCAGGCGCTGCGCGATCAGCCACGTACCGTCCACCGATGCGTTGTCCGCGATCGTCACTCGGTACCTGTACGGCAGGGCGTCGGACAGGTACGAGTCCAGCGCGCGCACGGAGCGCTCGAGGTCCGTCGCCTCGTTGTACACGGGCACGACGATGTCGATGAGAGCGAGCTTCGTCGTGGCGGGACGCCGCGCGGGTCGGGTCTCGAGGGTCGTCATGGCGCTCACGCTCCCGTCGTCAGGTCGTACACGGTGGCGCTGCCCACGGTCTGCGCGGTGAACGTCGACGAGACCCACGACGCGATCTCGCTCGAGACGTTGGAGCCGCCGCTCGGGGATCCGCCGAAGCTGCCGGATGCGATGTAGTAGTGGATCCTGCCCTGGGCGACGAGCGCCTTGAACGCCGCGAGGGTCGGGGACGGGTCGGAGCCGTTGAAGCCGCCGATCGCCATCACCGGGTGGCCGGTCGCGAGCTGGTAGCTGGCCGAGTTCTGCGCACCTGTCGCCGCAGCGACCCACGTGTACGAGCCGGCGTTCGCGCTGAGCAGCGTGACCATGTCGCTCGACACGGCGGTCCCGTTGATGAGACCTCCCATGCCGCCTCCGGCGCCGGCTCCTCCGACGTTCCCGGTGCCGACGTTCGGAGCGCCCAGCCCCCTCGTGCCGGCGCCCTGCGGAGGCGCACCGGTACGGGTCCCGGCCTGGCCGCCGAAGCCGCCACCGGCGCCACCACCGAAGCGACCGACCCCGCCGCGGCCGGACGAGCCGCCGAGTCCCGACGTGGCCGGGCCGGCGGTGACGATCGAGCCGGTGTGGGGTGTCGTCGCGGTCTGGATGCTGTACGCGGTCGGCGTGATGAGGCCCCCCGCGATGAACAGACCGAGCGCGGTACGGGAGAGGGCGGGGACGAGCCGTGTCCCGAGCAGGAACCCGGCGGCGGCGAGGACAAGGGCGACGGCGCCGCCCAGCGCCAGCGCCAGGTAGATGCCGCCCGGGACGGTCGCGAGCGCAACGCTCCAGGCAGCCGTGGCCAACGCCGCGGCCGCGAGACCGACCCGGGCTGCGAGCGAGGATCGCCTCGCCCACAGGACCGCGCCGCCCAGCGCGACCGTACCGGCGATCGCCGGTGCCAGCGCGACCGTGTAGTAGTCGTGGTAGATGCCCGCCATGAAGCTGAAGACGAGGCCGTTGACCACGAGCCAGCTCCCGTACAGGCTCAGCGCGCCGAGGGCGACCGTCTCGCCGGTGGCCTCGTGACCGCGCAGCGCGTTGAGGTACGCCCTGCGGCCCAGCAGCGCGAACGCGACGCCCGCGAGGAGCAGCGCGCCGGGGATGAGGAACGAGACCATCTCGCCGGACTCGGAGGTGAACATTCGCAGGATGCCGGTCGCACCCCACTGCCCGCCGATGGTTCCGGCGCCGCCGACCGAGCCGGTCTCGTTGCCGCTGAGGCGACCGAAGCCGTTGTAGCCGAACGTGAGCTCGAGGATCGAGTTCGTCTGCGACCCTCCGATGTACGGGCGCCAGGACGCCGGGACGAGTTGGACGATCGCGATGTACCAGCCGAAGCTGACGACCATCGCGGCGAACGCGACGACGAGGTCGACGACCTTCTTCTTCCAGCTCGCAGGAGCCGCGATCGCGTACGCGATGACCAGTGACGGCAGCAGCACGAACGCCTGGAGCATCTTCGCGAGGAAGCCGATGCCGATGGCGACGCCGGCCAGGGCGAGCCACCTGCGTGAGGCGGTCTCGGTGGCGCGGACCGTGAAGTACGACGCGACGACGTAGCAGAACACCATCAGCGCGTCGGGGTTGTTGAAGCGGAACATGAGGGTGGCCGCGGGAGTCAACGCCAGGGTCAGCGCCGCCACGAGGCCGGCCACATGGGCCCTTGCCGGCGTGATGGTCCACGACTCGGAGAGCCGCCCGGACAGCGCGCGCCGTACGGAGGCAAACAGCACTGCGGCCGACCCCACGCCGAGCAGCGCCTGCGGCAGGAGGATGCTCCACGACGACAGCCCGAAGATCCGTACCGACAGAGCCATCAGCCACAGGGAGGCGGGCGTCTTGTCCACCGTGATGGAGTTGCCCGCGTCGAGCGAGCCGAAGAAGAATGCCTTCCAGGACGTCGAGCCCGCCTGTACGGCCGCGGAGTAGAACGAGTTGGCGTACCCGGAGGCGGCCAGGTCGTACGTGTAGAGGGCCAGGACCACCAGCAGCGTCACCGCCAAGGACCCGTGGGAGACCCAGCGGGGGAGCTCACGCGAGGATCGCCCCGTGGCGGGCGATGCAGGCTCTCCGGCCTGGGGCGACGTCGTCTCGGCGGTGGATGCTGTAGTGGTCACGAGAGCCACACTGGTCCTGCGCTCTATGCCGTTGCTGCCACGACTCTTTGAGCCGTCTGTGAAGCTCAGGCGAGCCGGAGACGGATCTCGAAGACGGTACGACCGGGGCGTGAGGTGACGTGGACGGTGCCGCCGTGCGCCTGGACGACAGCTGCCACGATGGCGAGGCCGAGACCCGTCGACTGGCCGGACTTGCGCACGCGGGACACGTCCGCACGGACGAAGCGCTCGAACACCTTCGGAAGCAGGTCGGGTGCGATACCGGGGCCGTCATCGACCACGGACACGATCGCGTACAGCCCGTCGACTCTCACGCCCGCGGTCACGTGCGTCCCGGCCGGAGTGTGCGTACGGGCGTTGGCGAGCAGGTTCGCGATCACCTGGTGGATGCGGAAACGGTCCGCCTTGACGACGACCATCTCGTCCGGGACCTCGACGTCCCACTCGTGGTCGGGGCCGGCGACCTGCGCGTCCGCGGTGGCGTTCGCGACGAGGTCCGTCAGCTCCACCTCGGTGAGCTGGAGCGACGGCCCGTTGTCCAGGCGTGCCAGCAGCAGCAGGTCCTCGACGAGCTTGCTCATGCGCTCGGACTCGGACTCGATCCGGCCCATCGCGAACTGGGTGTCCTCGGGGAGATCCTCGCGGCCGCGTCGGGTCAGTTCGGCATAGCCGCGGATCGCGGCCAGCGGGTTGCGCAGCTCGTGCGACGCGTCGGCGACGAACTGTCGCACCTTGGTCTCGGATGCCTGCCGCGCCGCGAGGGCGCTCTCGACGTTCCCGAGCATCGTGTTCAGGGCGAGCCCCACGCGTCCGACCTCGTTCGACGGGTCGGCGTTCGACTCGGGGACTCGAAGGCTGAGGTCGACCTCGCCGCGGTCGAGCTCGCGGCGCGACACCTCCGCGGCGACCCGGGCGACCTCGTGGAGCGGGCGGAGGTTGCGGATGACGACGACGCGCGTCACGGCGATGGCGGCCGCGATGGCGAGGGCGGCGAGAGCCAGCTCGATCCACAGCACGGTCGAGACGATGTTGTCGGCATCGGACAACGGGAGACCCACTGCGCTCGTGGTGCCGTTCACGGTGGTCGCTTCGAAGCGGTACTTCCCGTACGCCGGGACGTCGACGGTGGTGATCGAGTCGGTCCCGCTCGTGATGATGTGGTCGACCACGGAGTCGGACAGCGGGATCCACCCGGCCCTGGTGAGGATGGCGCCCAGCTCGGCGCCTCCGGACGACTCGACGATGATGCCGCCCACGGGCATGCCCGGAAGCCCACCGGAACCGTGCGGGCCCCGTGACCCGGAGGTGGTCGACGAGTCGTACGGAGCACTGGGCTGGCGCGACAGGATGTCAGCGAGCTGCGAGTCCGTGCGCTGCACCACGATGGTGCGCATCGCCACGAACGACACGAGCGCGATGAGAGCGGCGACGATCGCCACGGTGGCGGCCACCTGGACGACGAGCCGACGACCCAGGGTCCCTGGGCCGATCGGACTCGGCTCGTCGCCGACAAGCTGTACGGTCACTCGACCGCCGGGCGGAGGACGTACCCCGCTCCTCGTAGCGTGTGGATCATGGGCGGCCGGCCGGCGTCGATCTTCTTGCGCAGGTAGGAGATGTACAGCTCGACGACGTTCGCCTGGCCCCCGAAGTCGTAGTTCCACACGCGGTCGAGGATCTGCGCCTTGCTCAGGACGCGGCGCGGGTTCCGCATGAGGTAGCGCAGCAGCTCGAACTCGGTCGCTGTCAGGTTGATCTCCTCGCCCCCCCGAGCGACCTCGTGGGAGTCCTCGTCGAGGGTGAGGTCGCCGACGATCAGCCTCGCGTCGGGCCGTGCGATCGTCGCCCCCGTACGGCGCAGCAGCCCACGCATCCGTGCGATGACCTCCTCGAGCGAGAACGGCTTGGTGACGTAGTCGTCGCCCCCCGCGGTGAGACCGCCGACGCGGTCCTCGACGCCGTCCTTGGCGGTGAGGAACAAGATCGGTACGTCGGGCATGTCGGTACGGATGCGACGCATGACCTCCATGCCGTCGAAGTCCGGAAGCATCATGTCCAGCACGAGCGCGTCGGGTCGGACCTCACGCGCGGTGCGGACGGCCTCGGTGCCGGAGGCTGCGGTGGACACGTCCCACCCCTCGTAGCGCATCGCCATGGACAGGAGCTCGGTCAGACTGGTCTCGTCGTCGACGGCGAGGACCCTGATCGGGCTTCCGTCCGGTCGTGTGAGCGATTCAGCTTGCGTTATCAGTCGAGGCATACGTAGAGACTGGTAAGAGACTGTGAAAGTTGCCCATGAACTCGCTGTGGGTTATCTGTGAATGCGGTCACGCGGGGGTGCTGTCGTAGGCCGAGGATGTGCGGACCGGCTTCCTCCCGCGGCGGAACAGCGCGTCGACGCCCGTACGCCCCGCGCCGAACACGACGAGCACCAGTGCCAGGACGGCGAGGATCAAGGGGTACTCGACCCCGTTCGTGGCTTGCCAGAGCCCGTTGTGCCACCGGAGCCAGAGGATGACCATGACCTGCTCGGCGACGACGAACGCTGCGACGATCGGGGTCAGCAGGCCGAAGACCAGCAGCGCGCCGCCGATCGTCTCGAGCACGGTCGCTCCCCACGCGAACAGCTGCGGCTCGGGAAGCCCGTACGCCGTCAGGTCGGTGACCGCGGCCCCGATGCCGGTGGAGAAGCGGTGCCAGCCGTGCCCGAACAGCACGAGGCCGAGCGCCACGCGCGCTATGAGCAGGCCGATGTCCTGCACCACCTTGATGAACGTCCGCACGGCACCCTCCTTCGTCGCCCACCACCGTACCGGGCAGGAGGCGCCTCGGGGGACTGCCGAACCTCCGAAGGCCGCCGGGCCGCGGCCCGCGTCAGCAGCGTGAGACGGCGCGCAGGGGCTCAGTCGTTGACGAGCACGAACTCGGAGGTGGCCCGACGCGTACGGGGCGCGGACTCGCGGGCGCGGATCTCGTCGGAGGTGTCGTCGAGGGAGCCGGCTGAACCGACGGCGATGACGGTGAGGGGCGTGATGCTCTCGTCGAGGCCGAACGCCGCCTTGACCGCGGCGCGGTCGAAGCCGCCCATCTGGTGCGTCGAGAGGCCCTCGGCCCCGGCCTGGACGGTGAAGTGGGCGACGGCCTGTCCGGTGTCGTACTGGGCGAAGTGCATCGGGGACCCATCCTCACCGGTGGTCGTGGCCGCCGCGACGACGAGCACCGATGCGTCTCCGGCCCACGCCTTGTTGAAGTCACGGAGGCTCTCGTAGACCGCGGCGAACGCAGCCGTGCCGCGCCGGGTCACGATGAAGCGCCAGGGCTGGGTGTTGTTCGCCGACGGCGACCACCGGGCAGCTTCGAGCGCACTCGACAGCGCCGACTCGTCGATGACGGCGGCCGGGTCGAAGACGCGGGTGCTGAAGCGCGACTTGAGGACGTCGAGGATGGGGGCGTCGGTGGTGGCTGTGCGGTCGATGGCGATCGTCATCTGAGGTGTCCTCTCGAGTGGTGCATCCGGGACATCGGCGGCCCTTTGGCTGAAATTTCAATCACCAGCGTAACGCGGTACCTCGTGCCCGTATTCCGTGGTCTCGCGGGGCCGTGCGGTGCTGCGGTCCGCCCCGCTGCGTGACGCC
>DAIEHO010000086.1 GCA_027353565.1 Propionibacteriaceae bacterium | reverse complement strand
GACGCGCACAAGGACGTGGGAACCTCGACGAACCTCTCAGCGAGCTACAAGCTCGCCGGGACCCTCGTCCAGGCCAGCTACCAGCTGACCAAGGTGGGCAGGATCTGGAAGCTCGACGACGTCGTCACCACGGTGGACCGTCCGAGCTACTGGGGCACGCTCGGCGTCACGATCAACGGCACCAGCGCGCCGTCGACGAAGATCTCGTTGTTCCCCGGTGTGTACCAGCTCGCGACCGGCACGTCGCTGCTCACGTTCGACACGACGAGCTTCACCGTGGACGAGCCGAGTGACTACGTCTCGGCACTGTCGTCGAGCGAGCCCTCGCTCACCGACGCGGGCAAGACGCTCATGATCAGCCAGTCCCAGGCGTGGCTGACCCGGTGCCTGGGCGTCCAGGACACCAACCCCAAGGACTGCGGCATGAATACGCCGCTGCCCGATGGCGTGACGCTGGCGGCCGGCTCGTTGAAGCGCACCGTCGACGGCTCGGCGGCACCGTTCTCCGATGCGACGCCGCAGGTCTCGTACGGAGACCCGACGAGGATCACCTTGTCGGCCAACGTCTCGGTGAAGGTCACCGCCGCCGACCCCCAGGGGAACACGTACTCGGGGACCACATCCGTGACGTCGGTGGTCGGAACGATCAACGGCGAGACCATCACCGTCGACTTCCCGGGCTGAGACCCGTGGACCCCGTTCTGGTCGTGACCGGCGGTGGGCGGGGGATCGGCGCCGCCACGGCGATCCTCGGTGCCCATCGGGGCTACCGGGTGTGCGTGAACTACCTGCGCGACGAGGCGTCCGCCGCGCGGGTGGCGGACACCATCATCCGCAGCGGCGGCGAGGCCATCGCCGTGCAGGCCGACGTCGGGCGGTCCGACCAGGTGGCTCGCCTGTTCGCGGCGGTGGACTCCGCGCTGGGGCCGGTCACGGCGCTGGTCAACAACGCCGGCACGCTCGAGCGGCAGGCCCGGCTGGAGGACCTGGACGAGGAGCGCCTGCTGCGCATCCTGCGTACGAACGTGGTCGGGACGTTCCTGCCGTCCCGCGAGGCCGTACGGCGCATGTCGACGCGCCAAGGCGGACGGGCGGCGCCATCGTCAACGTGTCGTCGGCCGCGTCCAGGCTCGGCTCGCCGGGGGAGTACCTCGACTACGCCGCGTCCAAGGGTGCCGTCGACACGTTCACCCGTGGTCTGGCCCTCGAGGTCGCAGCGGAGGGGATCAGGGTCAACGCCGTACGCCCCGGCGTCATCGACACCGAGATCCACGCCAGTGGCGGGGAGCCGGGCAGGGCCGCGAGACTTGCGGCTGGCCTGCCGATGAAGCGCCCGGGACGCTCCGACGAGGTCGCCGAGGCGATCCTGTGGCTGCTGTCGGACGCGGCCTCGTACACGACCGGCTCCATCGTCGACGTTGCCGGCGGCCGCTAGGCAGGGTCTAGCCCTGACGCTTCTGGATCGCAGCCCACTCGTCGCGGAGGCCGACGGTGCGGTGGAACAGCATGGGCGTCCGAGCATCCTGGGCGAAGTAGCCGAGGCGTTCGAACTGGACGACCTCACCGGGTGACGTGTCCGCCAGGGCGGCTTCGACCTTCGCGCCCGTGACGAGCTGCAGCGAGTCGGGGTTGACGTCGTCGAGCGGCTCGCCGGTACGTTCGCCCGGGTATGCGGCCGCGAACAGCCGCTCGTACAGAGCCACGGCCGCGTCGATCGCGTGCGGCGCCGACACCCAGTGCATCGTCGACTTCACCTTGCGGCCGTCCGGTGCGTTGCCGCCCTTCGACGCGGGGTCGTACGTGGCCTCGACGGCCACGATCGCGCCCGAGGAGTCCTTGACGACGCCGGTCGCGGTGACCAGATAGGCGCCACGGAGCCGTACCTCCTTGCCGGGGCTGAGCCGGAAGAACTTGGGCGGTGGCACCTCGGCGAAGTCGTCCGCCTCGATCCAGAGCTCACCGGAGAAGGCCACTGAGCGTGTGCCGTCGGCCTCGTTCTCGGGGTTGTTGACGATGTCGAAGTGGTCGACCAGCGGTGCGCCGTCCTCGTCGGTGGGCCAGTTCGTGATGACGAGCTTCAGGGGGTTGAGGACGGCCATCCGGCGCTGCGACGTCTTGTTCAGCTCGCGCCGGATGTACGCCTCGAGAGCCTCGATCGACTGCCGGCTGTTCGTCTTCGTCGTGCCGATGTCGTGGCAGAAGTCGCGGATCGCCGACGCGGGGTAGCCGCGACGGCGCAGACCCTGCAACGTCGGCATCCGAGGGTCGTCCCAGCCGGACACGATCCCGTCGGTGACGAGCTTCAGCAGCCGACGCTTCGACGTCACCGTGTGGGTGAACTCGAGCCGGGCGAACTCGATCTGCTTCGGCTGGTCGCCGGGCAGCGGGCAGTGTTCGAGGTACCAGTCGTAGAGAGCCCTGTGCGAGTCGAACTCCAACGTGCAGATCGAGTGCGTCACGCCCTCGATCGCGTCGGACTGCCCGTGCGCCCAGTCGTACGTGGGGTAGATGCACCACTCGTCACCGGTGTTGTGGTGGTGGCTGAACCGGATCCGGTACATGACCGGGTCGCGCATCTGCATGTTCTCGTGCTGCATGTCGACCTTCGCGCGCAGCACCCTCGACCCCTCGGCGAACTCGCCGGCGCGCATCCGGCGGAACAGGTCGAGGTTCTCCTCGACGCTCCGGTTGCGGTACGGAGACTCGACGCCCGGCTTCCCGTACCCGCCGCGCTGGGCGGAGATGGTCTCGACGTCCTGGTCGTCGACATAGGCGAACCCCGTCATGACGAGGTGCTCGGCCCACTCGTACAGGACGGGGAAGTAGTCGGAGGCATGGAGCACGGCCGCAGGCTCGTAGCCGAGCCACTCGATGTCGGAGACGATGGCGTCGACGTACTCGACCTGCTCGGTGTCGGGGTTGGTGTCGTCGAGGCGCAGGTTGCACAGGCCTCCGAAGTCCCGTGCGATGCCGAAGTCGACCGTGATCGCCTTCGCGTGGCCGATATGGAGGTAGCCGTTCGGCTCCGGCGGGAAGCGTGTCTGGACGCGCCCGCCGTACGTGCCCTGCTCGTTGTCGCGCGCCACGGTGTCACGGATGAAGTCGGTGGCGGCAACGGGCTCTGTCATAGGGGGAAAACTAGCGCAGGCGGGTGCTCGACCCGTCACGTGTCCCGCTCCCCGGCGCGGGCTGCGACCGCCGGTCCGGCGACGCCCCGGTAGGCTCCTCGGCCGTGACCTCAGATCTCCCGCCTGCACGCCTGCGCGTCGCCCCGTCCCCGACCGGTGACCCGCACGTGGGCACCGCGTACATGTCGCTGTTCAACCTCGCGTACGCCCGCAAGACCGGCGGTGCGTTCGTGCTCCGCATCGAGGACACGGACCGCGCCCGGTACCAGGCCGACTCCGAGCGGCAGATCACGGAGACGCTGCGCTGGCTCGGGCTGCCGTGGGACGAGGGCCCCGACGTCGGCGGCCCCTATGCCCCGTACCGCCAGAGCGAGCGGCTCGACACGTACCGGCCGTACGTGGACAGGCTCGTCGCGGACGGCCACGCCTACTACTGCTGGTGCACTCCGGAGCGGCTGGCCGAGCTCCGCAAGAGCCAGGAGCGGTCCAAGGCGTCGGTGACCGGCTACGACCGCCTGTGCCTCGGGAAGACCCGCGAGGAGCGTGCCCTGCTGCCGGGGTTCCAGGAGACTCCGGTCGTGCGGATGCTGGTGCCGGACGACGTACCGCTGGTGTTCGACGACCTCATCCGCGGCTCGGTCGCGGCCCCTCGACCCGACGACCAAGTGCTGCTCAAGACCGACGGCTTCCCGACCTACCACATGGCGGTCGTCGTGGACGACCACCTCATGGGGATCACCCACGTCGTCCGCGGCGAGGAGTGGATCTCGTCGACCCCGAAACACCTGCTGCTGTACGGCTGGCTCGGCTGGGACGCGCCCGCGTTCGCGCACATGCCGTTGCTGCGCAACACCGACAGGTCGAAGATCTCCAAGCGCAAGAACCCCGCCGCACGGCTGCTGTGGTTCGTCGAGCAGGGCTACCTGCCCGAGGCGCTGCGGAACTTCCTCCAGCTGCTCGCGTACCCTCCAGCGGACGACGAGTCCGAGATCTCGACATTCGACGAGTTCGTCGAGGGCTTCGAGTGGACGAAGATCAACACGGTCGGTCCGATCTTCGACCTGGACAAGCTCAACTGGCTCAACGGCACGTACATCCGCAACCTCCCCGTGGCCGAGCTGGGGGAGCGGCTGGTGGACTTCGTCCGCACGCACCAGCGCCCACTGACGGTCGCCGAGTCGGCCGTCGTGTACGGGGCGGCGGCGATGCTCCAGCCGCGCCTGGTGCTCCTCTCCGACGCCCTCGACCAGCTGACGTTCGCGCTCACGCCGGACGCCGACCTCGTCATCGACGAGGACGCCCGCTCGCAGCTCACGGATGCGGCACCGGGAGTGCTCGACGCAGCGGTCGCGACGCTCGAGGCACTGCCCGAGTTCACCCACGAGGCGATCGACGAGGGCCTGCGCACGACGCTGGTGGAGGGTCTCGGCCTCAAGCCGCGGGTCGCCTTCGCGGCGCTCCGGGTCGCGGTCACAGGTCGCAAGGTCTCGCCGCCCCTGTTCGAGTCGATGGCACTGCTGGGCAAGGAGTCCGTGCTGGCGCGCCTGCGCTCGCTACGGGCCTCGCTGTGAGGCGGCGTCACGCTCCGGCCGGATTTGCCACGGGTGGACAGAAGTGTCAGGATTGCGGGGTTGCCCCGACGGGTCGCCGGGGTGCGTCGTGCGGTCTTTGATCGCGTCAACGCACCGTTCCAGGAGACTCTCCACAAGGGTGCCGGTCTTCGCCGGACATCGGTCACTGCGATCATGCAGGGGACGAGTGCGGTCGTAGCACGCGACACACCCGACCGCGTGGGTCGGTGCGACAAGGGAGCTCACCGTGAGTCTCCAGAGACCATCCGGCTCCGAGCCGGAGCAGGACGAGAGGGATGAACCGTGGCGGGACAG
>DAIEHO010000079.1 GCA_027353565.1 Propionibacteriaceae bacterium | reverse complement strand
TGTCGACCGACTACGAGGACGCGCTCGACTGGTCCGACCGTGTCTGCGTCGTGCGTGACGGCCTCGTCTGGCGCAACGTCCTCAGCAAGGACTGCACGGCCGACCAGCTCACGCTGTGGGCCCGCGAGGCGGAGAAGAAACCCCGCCGCGTCTGGGAGGACGACGAGAGCACGGCCCTGGCCGCTGAGCTCGCGAAGGAGCAGGAGGCGGAGGAGATCGCCCTCCGGACCCAGGAGGAGGAGCTCGACCGTCAGATCCTCGCTCGGGCCTCCCGCGCGCTGATCTGAGCCCTGGGCCGTCTCAGCTCGCGCTCAGCGCGTCGTCCAGCGCCGCACGCGCACGAGCGCCGAACGCCACGAGCCGTACGTCCTCGACAGCAGTCGTCGCGCCCTTCACAGCCTCGACCGCCGCAGCCGCCGCGTCCTCCAGCGGCCAGCCGTACGCTCCGGCGCTGAGGAGCGGGAACGCGACGCTCCTCGCACCCACCTCGTCGGCCACGCGCAGACAGCTCACGTAGGCCGCGAGCAGCGTCGGCCGCCGGTCCTCCCGCGTCGTGTAGACGGGACCGACCGTGTGGATCACCCACCGCGCCGGCAGCCTGCCCGCTGTCGTCGCCACCGCCTGGCCCGGAGGCAGACCGGCCGGAAGCGTCGTCGCGCGCAGCTCGCGACAGGCGGCGAGGATCTCGGGCCCTCCCGCGAGGTGGATGGCGCCGTCGACGCCCCCACCGCCCAGGAGGGACGAGTTGGCGGCGTTCACGATCGCGTCGACCCTCACACCGGTGATGTCACCCTCCACGATGCTGACCCTCATCCGGCCAGCCTAGGTCCGGCCCGCGGCCGATGCGCCGACCTGGCCGATCCGTGGTGAGATGACTCTCAGCGGGCTGGGCACCCGCGCACGTCCCCACGTAGATTGCTCCATGCCCCGGTAACCGACGAAGGATCCCGCGTGTCGAAGCTGCAGGCCAAGCTCGCTGAGCTGGTCGAGACGACGACCGGCGCCGAGGGTGCCGCCCTCATCGACATCGGTACGGGGATGACGCTGGCCCAGGCAGGGACGCCCGGCTTCGACCTCGACGTGGCGGCTCAGGGTTTCGCGACCGCGGTGCGCTACCAGCTCCGTACGATCAGCGACCTCGGTCTCCACGAGCCGGCCGAGGGCATGCTCGTCTCGCAGGGCTCCCACCACCACATCTTCGGCGTACGCACGACCGACAACCGCGAGGGGCTGATCGTCTACCTCGCCCTGCGTCGCGACGGCGCCACGCTCTCCGCGGCCCGGCGCAGGGTTGCGATGATGGCGTCCCGGTTGCCCGCGTAGTCCTAGGGGGCCAGCCGCTCGACGACCCAGCGGCCGCCGTCCCGGCGGTAGTGGATCCGGTCGTGGAGCCGCGACGGGCGTCCCTGCCAGAACTCCCAGGTCTCGGGGAGCAGGCGGTATCCGCCCCAGTACGGTGGCCGCGGGGGCTGGTCCCCGTACGTGGCTGCCGCCTCCGCCGCCCGCCTCTCGATGACCTCACGTCCCTCGATGACGTGGCTCTGGGGTGACGCCCAGGCGCCGAGGCGGGACCCGACCGGTCGACTCGCGAAGTACTCGTCCGACTCCTCGTCCGTGACCTTCACCACCGGCCCGGCGACCCGGACGACTCGCTCGAGCTCGCCCCAGAAGAAGCACGCGGCCGCGTACGGGTTGGCCTCGAGGTCGTGACCCTTCTGCGACTCGTAGTTGGTGAACCACACCAGCCCGCGTTCGTCGACCTCCTTGGCCAGCACGATCCGGTTGGACGGGCGACCGGCGGCGTCGACCGTGGCCAGGGAGAAGGCGTTGGCCTCCCCAGCCACCGCCTCCTGCGCCTCGGCGAACCAGCGCCGGAACTGCTCGGTGGGGTCGCCGGCGGCATCGGCGACGTCGAACTGACCGGCCTCGTACGAGCGCCGCATGTCCTGCATGCTCATGCCCGCGATGCTATTGCCGTACGCCAGCCTGCCGCGCGGCAGGGGTCGGTGCGATGCGCGAGGGACCGCGTCGACGGCCGCGGGCTCAGGCAGCCTTGGCGGCCTTGCGGGAGCGACGCCACCACCAGGTGGCCAGCATGGCCGCCAGGATCGCGAAAGTGAGGTACAGGGAGTAGTCGGCATAGATCTTCACGATCCGTACAGCGGGCGCGCCGATCTGCCAACCCAGCCAGAGCCAACCCGCCTGGGTCACCGCGGCGGTGAGGACGTCGATGACGAGGAACTTGCGCAGCCGCATCCCGGAGGCGCCGACCGCCGCGTAGATGAGGGCCATGGGGAGAGGAAGCGGGAGGTACGTGGCGATGACCGCCAACGTCTCGTACCGGTGGGTGAACCTCAGGACGATCTCCGCGCGCTTCTTCGACATCTTCGAGCTGCCGGTGAACGTCTCGAGGATCACCGGCCCCCAGAGCTTGCCGGCCCACCAGTACACCCAGTCGAACTTCGCGATGCTCAGGCTCACGGCGGCCCAGTACACGACGAGCGGACCGCCATTGACCTCCAGCCAGGCGCCGGTCGCGACGACGCTCGTGCGGCCGCCGTTGATGACCGCCGACAGCGGCGGGTTGGCGAGAAGCAGCGGGCGCAGCGGAAGCATGACGAGGGCCCAGACTCCGAGGATCGCGATCCCGGTGTAGCAGGCGATGTCCGACCGACTCGGCTTGTGGCGCCACGGAAGACGCGGGTCGTCCCACCACTCCTTCGGGCCGCTGCCCTCGGCGACGGTGTCACCGTCCTCGAGTGCCTCGTCCGGGGCAGCCTGCTCCACGAGGGTCTCGGGCTGGTCGCCGGAGGTCGTCCCGTGCGGTCGCTGCTCGTCGCTCACGCTGCGAGCGTACAGGTCAGGCTGTCCGGAGCTCGGCGAGCACGAGCGTGAGGTCGTCGCCGTCCCAGGCGAGCTCGGCGGTCAGGATGCCGGCCGCGTCGATCGGCTCGGCCTCGTCGGGATGACGCGCGACGTGGATCGTGTACGCACCGTACGAGATGACGTCGTCGCCCTGACGCGTCCCCGGAGCCAGCTCGATGCCGTCGGCGCCGGAGCCCTCGACCGGCGTCTGCTCGCTGCCCGTCGACGTCTCCGCACCGGTATCGGCCTCGACGATCGTACGGAGCAGCTCGTCGGCATAGACAGGGTCAGCCAGCGAGTCGTACACCCACCTCGTCCCGAGGACCGAGTGCTCCATCGTGCACAGCAGGGCGTCCTCGGCCCCCCCCAGCGGCGCGTCGCGGTAGCTGAGCGGCACCTGGTACAAGGCGCCCCGACTCGTCACGAGCATCGTCTGCAGGCCCACGGCGCCTGCCGGGTCGACGAAGCGGAACTGGCCGACGACCTCGAGGTCGCTCGCGTCGCCCGCGAACCAGCTCTGTCGCGGCAGCCACGCCTTCAGCGCATCGATCTTGCTCGGTACGAGAGTCGCGTGATGGACAACGGCCACACCAGCCATGGCTCCTCCTCCTTCGGTCACAGCCTTCTAGGTCGGGACCACCGTATGCGCTCTGGGCATCACTCCGCGAAACACCCGGTGCCCGGGTGGTGCCCCGTCAGCGACGGGGACCCGTCGGTCCTCGACGTCAGTGGACGGCGTCCCGCACGGCGACGAAGGCATCCAGCGCCATGTCCAGGTCGGCCCTGGTGTGCGCCGCCGAGAGCTGCGTACGGATCCGTGCCTTGTCCCGCGGCACCACCGGGTACGAGAAGGCCCGCACGTACACACCCCGTGCCACGAGCTCGTCGGCCATCCGGGACGCCAGCGACGCGTCGCCGATCATGACCGGAACGATCGGGTGGTCGGACTCCGGGACCTCGAACCCCAGCTCTCCGAGGCGCCGACGGAAGTACGTCGTGTTCTCGCGCAACGTCCGACGCAGGTCGCCCGAGGACTCCAGCAGGTCGAGAACGGCGAGCGACGCCGCCACGATGCTGGGCGCGAGCGAGTTGCTGAACAGGTAGGGCCGCGACCGCTGCCGCAGCCACTCGACGATCTCCGCCGGACCCGACACGTACCCGCCGGACGCCCCGCCCATCGCCTTGCCGAGCGTGCCGGTGATGACGTCGACACGGCCCCGTACGCCGAGGTGCTCGGGTGTGCCGGCACCGGTGTCGCCGATGAAGCCGACCGCGTGCGAGTCGTCGACCATGACGAGGGCGTCGTGCGTCTCAGCGAGGTCGCAGATGCCAGGCAGCGGTGCGAGGTAGCCGTCCATCGAGAAGACTCCGTCGGTCGCGATGCTCCGCCGGCGAGCGCCTGATGCAGCCTCCAGCTGCGTCGCCAGGTCGTCGAGGTCGCGGTTG
>DAIEHO010000073.1 GCA_027353565.1 Propionibacteriaceae bacterium | reverse complement strand
CAGGGGGTCCGGCCGGAGCCGTACGGACTCGACGTCCCAGCCAGCGGCTCGCAGCGCAGCCTCGGTGTCGTCGACACCGGCGAAGCGGATGTACTGCTTCGGCTTCCCGGTGACCGCGATGAGGGCCTGGTCGAGGATCGCCACCTGTCCTTGTCCTCCACAGTCGGAGGTGAGCCGGCCGCCAGGACGCACCGACGCTGCGAGGTTGCGGAAGAGGAGCTCGTGGTCCGTGACCCAGTGGAACGCCGCGACGCTCATCACCGCGTCAACGGGCTCGATGGGCAGCGGCTGCGTCAGGTCGGCGACGACCAGCGTCGCCCGGGTCCCGAGTCGGGCACGGGCCTCGTCTATCATCCTCGAGGACGCGTCGACGCCGACGAGGTCGACCTCCGGCAGCCGCTCCAGCAGTGCCGCCGCATCGCGACCCGTACCGCACCCCGCATCGAGAACGCGCTCCGTGCCGGTCAGCCGCATCCGGTCCAGCACGCGTTGCCCCCAGCCGGCGTGGGGCAGCGGGAGGGAGTCGTACGTGCGGGCGTTCCACTCGAAGGGCATGCCGACCACCCTAGGACGGTGCCGTCGCGGCGCGGTCGCGACGCCACCGACCGGTCACAGCGGCTGCAGGCCGAGCGTCCCGACGAGTCCGGCGCGGTAGGCGTCCTGCGTCACGTGGCCGAGCTCGGCGTAGGCCTCGGCCAGACGCTGCTGAACGTGCAGGCGCTCGACCGGGTCCGCGTTCGCGTCCTCCGACTGGAACAGCTCGAGCCGTCCGGCGGCCGCCTCGTAGTGGCAGATGTCGGCCTTCTGCTTGGCCGCCAGCCGTGCCGCGTACCAGTCGCTGGCGAGCACGTTCTCCCGCGTGAACAGCTCGCGCAGCTCGGGCGAGTGCAACGTCCAGCCCTCACTCGAGCGACCGGTCGCCATGTACTCGAGGAGCGCGCGCAGCGGCGGGACGGCCATGGCGATGGTGCCGTCGTCGAGGTACGACTGCGCGACCCGGCGGTGCGTCTCGACGATCACCTCGACCGAGTCCGCGTACACGTCGGGGTCCTGCAGCTCGGGCTTCAGCATCTCGGGGGTGAACACGCTGTCCGGGTGGAGGAAGATGCGGCCGAAGAAGGTCGTCACGAAGCGCTGGTTGATGCGGTAGCCGAGGCGGCTGGCCTCGATCGCCCTCCCGTCGCGCTCGATGTCCGGGATCGGCTCGAGGTAGCCGTTCGCGAGCAGCCAGGCCGCGTCGCGCTCGGTCGGCGACATCCGGCTGAAGACCTCGGGCACGAGAAGGCTGAAGTCGTGGTCGATGCGGACCTTGGGGCCGATGTGGCCGGCGGAGCTGATCCACCCGTCGTACCCGGGCAGCGCGTAGCTGAGGAAGGCCGCGTTGAGGTCGATGATGCTCGGCAGCATGTTGAACGGGCCCTTGGTGAGCGCCCCTTCGGAGCCTGCGCCCGTCGTCGACGGGGACTTGCCCGTCATCGAGCTGATGAACTCGCAGAAGAGCTCGGGCAGCTCCATGTGGTGCAGCGGGTTGTACGAGCAGAGCGCGGGCGCGTCGGCCTCCGGCGGGTTGTTACGGCGGCCGGCGGCGATGATGTCGACGGGCAAGGGCGCGAACTCGGTCAACGGGCGGTGGTGCAGCAGGTGGTCGGCGATGTCGGCCATCGCGGTCGCGGCGGGGTTCGACCGGTCCGGCCGCAGCTGCAGGTAGCGCGGGTTCTTGCTCGGCTTGCCACCCACGATGCGGGGGTTGGCGGAGCTCACCACGTACGAGGGGCCGTCCGTGCCGTCGGCGAACTCGCTCAGCAGGGACTTCATGGGGTCGGTGAACTGGCTGAACCCCACGGCGTCCTGCACCATCGCGGCCGCGTCCGACCTCGTCAGCGGCTGGAAGTTCGACAGGAACGTCCCGCCGCCCGCGATGTCGCGCTCGGCCTGCTTGTCGTACCCGCGGTGGACCGCGTCGTCCGGGCGCTGGAACAGCAGCTCCTCGCAGTTCTTCACGTACTTGCGGGACACGGCTGTGCGGCCCCGGGCGTCGGCGCGTGCCTCCTTGAGGCCGCGGCGACCGCTGAAGTCGAGGGGCGCCTCGGTGGCCGGCAGCACGGTGCTCGCCGTGATGTCGTCCTCGGTCTGCACCTTCACGGCCGGGCTGAAGTCGGGACGCAGGCTGAACAGGCGCCAGGACCCGTCCTCCTCGAAGCCGACGCGCAGCATGTTGACGACGACCTTCTCCCCGTCGAGGCGCACCATGTTCCCGAGCCGGCCGTTGATGATGCTCACGGAGAAGTGGCTGCGCCAGTCGTCGCCCCAGCTCGGCTGGTAGTAGCGCTTGACGAGGAAGAGCAGCTCCTTGATGTGCGCGGGGATGGCGGCGATCTTGGCCTGGTGCGCGTCGGAGTAGTCGGCGCTCGGCGTCATCAGCTTGATGACGCTGCCGAGGCTCCGCTCCGCGGACAGGAGCGGTCGGTGGTCGGTGTTGCGCGTGGTGTCCGCGTACCGGTCGGAGAAGTCGGTGGCGATGAGATCGGCCACGGTCTCGATGTCGGAGTCGAAGTTGGCGGTCCACGCGTTGGCGAACACGAACGCGTCGAGCAGCGACTTGCTGATCTCGCTCTTGCCGCCGCCGGACACGGTCGCCGGCTTGTGGCACTGCGTCGCTATCGGGGAGATCCCCAGCAGGTGCCACTGGGTCTTGTCGGCCTCGCGGGGCTTCGAGTACACGCGGTAGCCGTTGGGCGACATGTACACGTGGCCCGCCGTCAGCGGGATCGAGTACTTCTCACCCCGTGGCCCGGCCCAGCTCACCGTCTGGGTGCGGAGGCTGAACGTGGTGAACGACGGCACGAGGGTGAGACCCGGCACCACCGTGTCGACCGCGTGGCCCTCGGGCTGGAGGGCGAAGCGACCGGGGTTGGTCGAGAGGACCTCGGACAGCGTGTACTCCGCGGGCGTGAAGGTGTCGGTGAACTCCTGGCCCAGGTTGTAGGCGGGGTAGCAGATCGCGCCGCCGGAGTGCTCCTCCTCCGAGATGCCGAACAGGTTGGCGGCGTAGCTGATCTGGGTCTTCACCTCCTTCTTGCAGTAGCCGAAGTAGTTGTCGGCGATGATCGTGACGACGACGCCACGTGCGTCGCGAGCACAGGCCTTGAACGCCTGCCCGCCGTTGTACAGCTCGTCGGGGGACGTCCAGCACATCCCGTCGCGCCGCTGACGCTCGGTGGCCTCGGCGATCGGTGGCAGGCCGAGGTCCTTCTTGGTCAGCCCGGTGAGGTGCGGGGCGAGGATGACGCACCCGGTGTGACCGGTCCACGTCTTGGGGTCCAGCGAGGCGTCGTTCTCCGGGAGGTACGGGTCGCCCGCGTTGCCGAAGATGCCCTCGACGAAGTCGAGGTTCGCGACAAGGCCGCCCGGCACGATGAAACGGGTCTCCATCGTGCGGTCGCACGGGTAGTCGGGGGTCGCCGGTACGACGAGGGGGCGCAGCAGCAGCGACACCCACGTCCGGGCGGGTTCCGGGAACGTCGACGTCCACGGCAGCGTCAGAGCATCCGCCGGCGGCTGGAGAGCGGCCGCGAGCAGCTTCGCGAACGTGGCCTTCGGTACGACCAGCTTGTCGTCCTGGATCGGCAGTCCGCCGTCGGCGATGTGGAACACGCCCGCGGTCGTACGCCGGTCGTTGGCAGGGTTGTGCAGCACGCCGTTGGCGAGCCGGTAGCTGGACAGCAGGCTCGACGAGAACTCGTCCGCGTCGCGGGGCAGGCTCAGCTGGCGTGCGAGGCCGGGCTGGTCGAGGACCAGTGTGCGACGGGGAAGCTGCGGCTGCACGGGGGCGTCCGAGAGGTAGGAGTCGAGGAATCCCTGGATCCGTCGGTCCGCCGGACAGGGCCGGTCGGCGAGCCGTCGGCTCTGCTCGCGGTTCCTCGCCAGGATCGGGGACACGAGGATGAACGCGTCGTCCTTCTCCGCCCCCTCCGGCAGCGGCAGCCCTTGCAGTGCAAGTCGAAGGATCAAAGCCTCAGTCGTCGTCCCGTCAGCCATGCTGCCATTCTTCCCACCCTCGTGTTACGCGCTTGTGACTGACCAGACTCCGGTCACAGACCCACCCCGTACGAAGCCTCTCCTGACCTGGCGTCACGGACGGGCGTCAGGGCGCCGGAAGCTCCTGCCTAGAGTGGAGGGCACGGGCTGGAAGGAGGGCACGGGTGAGGCTGCACAGGTTTCGACGGGTCAGCGTCCTCGTGCTGTGCGCTGTACTCGTGGCCGGTGCGCTGGGCGCGTGCTCGTCCAGCACGACCACGTCGAGCCGCACCGAGGACCCAACTCCGTCCTGGGCGACGCCCAGTGTGAGCCCGTACACGACGGGCATGAGGAAGGACGTCCCGTACGGTCCGAGCGCCGCGCAGAAGATGGACATCTGCTACCCGCCGACCCGGTCGAAGGCCACCGGCGCCTTCCTCCTCATCCACGGCGGGTCATGGGCCTCGGGCGACAAGAGTGACTTCGAGCCCCTGTGCGGGGTCGTCGCACGCCTCGGCTTCGTGGGCGCCACGATGAACTACCGGATGTTCGATGCCAAGGCCACGTACGCGGACATGCTCGCCGACATCGACCTGGCGCTCGCCACGTACGAGGACACGGCTCGTACGGACGGCTGGACGATCTCGAAGGTCGCGCTCCTGGGAGCGTCCGCCGGTGGCTACCTGGCCCTCATGTACGCCTACACGCGGCAGCCGGCGCTGCCGATCGGCTTCGTCGTGGGCATGTCCACGCCGACCGACTTCACCGACCCCGCGTTCGTCCAGTCGGCTGACGCCGCGCAGTACTCGACCCTGAGCAACCTGCTCGGCGTCGACCTGTCCCAGGAGTCGGTCGACGCCCGCCAAGCGGCGCTCAAGGCTGCGTCGCCCGCGTACCGCGTCAAGGCGGGCGACCCGCCGACGATCCTGGCCCACGGCGCCAAGGACACCGTCGTGCCCTACTCGAACGCCGTCCGGATGGCGACGCGGCTCGCGATCGCCGGCGTCCCGTACGAGCTGCTCACCTACCCGAACTCCGACCACAACCTGTCCGACGACCCTGACGTGAGCGACCGGTTCCTGAGTCTGGTGCTCTCGTACGCGACCCGCTATCTCGGCTGACGGGACGGTCGTTCACCACGGGTGACAGGGCTGCCGAATCGCGGGACGCACGGTCGAGTCCCTAGAGTGACGCCACTGACCTGGACGGGAGCAACGGTGACACACCTGATGCCGACCGAGGCCGGTCGCGACGCGTGGCAGAGCGCGACCTGGCCCCTCGGTGCGTACATCGTCTCGGACACCGAGGTGACGTTCGCGGTGTACGCGCCCTCCGCCACGCGGCTGGAGCTCGAGATCTACGACGAGGCCGTCGGCCACGACGCTGTGGCGAGCATCGAGCTCGTCCGCTGCACCGACGGGATCTGGCGCGGCAAGGTCTCCCCCCTCGGAGCCGGCGCGATGTACGCGTACCGCTGCTGGGGCGCCAACTGGCCGTACGACCCGGCGTGGAGGCGCGGCGGGTCG
>DAIEHO010000068.1 GCA_027353565.1 Propionibacteriaceae bacterium | reverse complement strand
GCCTCGCCGACCCTGTCGGGCACACCGACGACGGTGATCTTCGCCTCGCTGCGGTCGTGGGCGACGCCCGTGATGAGTGCGGCCTCCATGGCGGGTCCTTCCGTGATGAGCGACGAGTCCATGACCCAGGTGCCGGGCTTGGTTGAGAACGAGGAGCGGACATGCACCTGGACCCCGGAGCGGCGCGCGTACTCGACGCAGCGCAGGTGCAGGATCTTCGCACCGTTCGCGGCCAGCTCGAGCATCTCCTCGTACGAGATCTCGGGGATGCGGCGGGCGCCGGGAACGATGCGCGGGTCGGCGGTGAAGACCCCGTCGACGTCGGTGTAGATCTCGCAGTACTCGGCACCGAGCGCCGCCGCCAGGGCGACGGCCGTGGTGTCCGAGGCGCCGCGGCCCAGCGTGGTGATGTCCTTTGTGGTCTGCGAGACACCTTGGAAGCCGGCCACGATGACGATGTCGCCGTTGCCGAGCGCCTCGACGATCCGACCGGGTGTGATGTCGATGATGCGCGCGTTGCCGTGGGTCTCGGTCGTGATGACGCCCGCCTGGGAGCCTGTGTACGAGCGGGCGTGGAAGCCGGTGTCGGCGATCGCCATCGCGAGCAGGGCGGCGCTCATCCGCTCACCAGCGGTCAGCAGCATGTCCAGCTCGCGTGCCGGCGGCTGAGGACTGACCTGCTGCGCCAGGTCGAGGAGCTCGTCGGTCGTGTCCCCCATCGCGGAGATGACGACGACGACGTCGTGCCCGCTCTTCTTGGTCTCGACCACCCGCCGTGCGACGCGCTTGATGCTCTCCGCGTCGGCGACCGATGACCCGCCGAACTTCTGGACGACCCGTGTCAACCTGACCTCCCTTGCCGGTCCACGAGTCTAGGGGCTGGGCGCACGCACAGGGGTTACAAGGCGGGCAGACAGGCGGCAATTCCGGTCGAGTGGCAGCATGGAGTCGTGACGAGCGACGCGAAGGGCTACGAGACCTACCCTCGGCCTGCGCCGTTCGTCCCCCCGGAGCGGTGGGAGCAGCCGGCATTCGGGGCTGCACCTCCGCTCGTACATCAAGGACACGATCAGCCCGCGGCCTCGTCAGCGACGGCCGCCGGAGAGCGAGAGACCGAGTGAGCAGCGCGTACGAGAACGTCCCCCAGCGCATCGGCAACGCCGAACGGGATGCGGCGGTCGAGCGGTTGCGCCTGAACCTGGACGAGGGCCGCCTCGACCAGGCCACGTACGAGTCGCGCGTCGCCACCGCACTGACCGCGACGACGCAGGACGACCTGGAGCCCCTGTTCCAGGACCTGCCGCCGGTCGTGAGCAGCAACCCCACGTACGAGCTGTACCCGCACCAGTCGATGTCCATGCCCACGCCCAGCCCGTACCTGCTGGGGGATGAGATGACCTCCCCGGCCGAGCAGCCGCGGATGCCGCCTCAGCTGGAGTGGTTCAACGGGCTCCCGGCCTGGGCGAAGATCATCCTCGTCGTCGTGATCGTCACGCTCATGGCCGGTCTGTTCCGGTTCGGCGGCTGGTGGTTCATCTTCTTCTTCCCGGCGATCTTCGGCCGGTGGGGGCGTAACAATCAGATCAGGAACCACCGCAACGGTCAGCGGCCGTTCTAGTTGCATGGTGTGATCTGGACATGAAGCTCGAGGTCAGGCGCAACGACGGCGAACGACGGTATGAGCTCGTCTCCGAGGACGGCGAGCTCATCGGCCTGATCGACTATCGCCTGACCGGCTCCGTCATCGACCTCTTCCACGCGGAGACCAACCCCGCGCACGGCGGCAAGGGATACGGGTCCCAGCTCGTCGAAGGCGCCCTCCAGGACATCCGCTCCCGCGGCGGCCTGACCGTACGGCCGTCCTGTTCCTTCGTCGCCGACTTCTTCGGCAAGCACCCGGAGTACGCCGACCTCCTGTGACACGCCGGCCGTGACCCGCCTCAGCGGTGTCCGGTGCGACGCGCGCGTCCGTACGGTGTCACAGATCCGTAAGGTCTTCGCCCTGGGGTTCTGCCCGAGGCCGGTGCACACTTCCGTCATGACACCGTGCCCCGCCCGGACGACATGACCGTCACCGTGCGCGCGGCGAGGACCGGGCCGGCGCCGCTGAGCGCGATCCGATGAGAGGCCGTACGACGACGGTGACGCCATGACGCGCGTCCTCCTCGTCGAGGACGACGACACCGTGGCGGAGGTGGTCGACTCGTATCTCCGCGCGTCGGAGATGGCCGTCACCCGGTGCGCGGACGGCACGTCCGCCGTCGCCATGGCACTGGAGACCTCACCGGACCTGGTGCTGCTGGACGTCATGCTCCCCGGCATCGACGGGTTCGAGGTGCTGCGGCGCCTCCGCGGGCAGGCCGTGACGGCGCCCGTGATCATGCTCACCGCGCTTTCCGAGGAGGACGACCGGATCCGGGGCCTGGAGGTCGGGGCGGATGACTACCTCGCCAAGCCCTTCAGCCCTCGCGAGCTCGTGCTGCGGGTCAAGTCGGTGCTGCGCCGTACGGTGCCCGTCGTCGCTGTCGCGTCGCCGGCGAACGCCGTGCTCGTCGACGGGGACCTGGTCGTGGACACCACCTCGCGCAAGGTCGAGCTCGCCGGCAAGCCGGTCGCGGTGACGCTGCGGGAGTTCGACCTGCTCGCATACTTCCTCGGGAACCCGAACCGTGTCCTGTCGCGCGAGGCTCTCCTCGCGGCTGTCTGGGGATGGGAGGTGGGCGACTACTCGACCGTGACCGTGCACGTACGGCGGTTGCGGGAGAAGGTCGAGACGCAGCCCCAGTCACCGACCCGGCTGGTCACCGTCTGGGGCCGCGGGTACAGGTGGGACCCGGCCGACGGTGGTACGCGATGACGGGACCGCTGATCTTCTCGATCGCGGTCACCGCGGTTCTCGGGCTGCTCCTCGGCGCCGGCGTGGTGCTGCTCGCGCGCCGGTCCCCCCGCTGGGCAGCGCTGCTGACCCCGTTCGTGGGGCTCGCCGCCATGCTGACCGGTGTCGCGACCGGTACGCACGAGATGGTCCTCGCCGACGCCACGCGGCAGAACCTGTGGTGGATCCTGCTCGCGACGACACCGGTCGCGCTCGTACTGGGCATCGCGCTGTCCATGAGGATCCAGGCGATCTCGGAGCGCGCCGCCCGCGAGCTCGCGGCGGCGGCGCGGCAACGGGACCTCGAGAACACCCGCATCGAGCTCATCTCGTGGCTCTCGCACGACCTGCGGACGCCGCTGGCCGGCATCAGGGCGATGAGCGAGGCCATCGAGGACGGTCTGGCGCCCGACACCGTGGCGTACCTGCGACGGATCAGCGCGGAGGCGACACGCACGACGGAGATGGTCGACGACATGCTCGCGCTGAGCAGGCTCCACACCGGAACGACGGTGCGCAGGGAGCCCGTCGCGTTCGACGTGATCGGCGACGACATCGCCACCACCGTCACCTCACTGGCCTCAGGACGCGGCATCTCGGTACGCGCCACGACCTCCGGGCATCCCGTGGTGATCGGCGATGTGCGGTTCCTGGCCCGGATGCTCACCAACCTGCTCGTGAACGCGATCCAGTACAGCCGAGAGGGCGGCACGGTGGACCTGGCCATCGACGGAGACGCCACCGAGGTCACGGTCGCCGTGAGCGACTCCTGCGGCCTGGACGCCGACGAGTTCAGCCGGATGTTCGACACCGGCTGGCGCCGCGACGGCGCCCGTACCCCGCGCAGCCACACCGGGTCCTCCGGAGCGGGCATAGGGCTGGCGATCGTACGTGCCGTGGTCGAGGCGCATCACGGCACGGTCTCGGTCGCCCCGACGTCCTGCGGCTGCGTGGTCACGGCCGTACTCCCCGCAGCGCCGCAGGCGGAGCTCCACCCCTCGTGAGCCCCGGCTGTGGATGCCCTACCCCCCTGCCCGCTGCGTGGCCAGGGGTAGTCCTCAGCCGGCAGGCTTCAGGGCGTGGACGTGCTCGATCGCACCGTGCGTGAGGCGCTGGGTCTCGACGACATCGACGTCGAGCCCCTCGACGTGTCGCAGGGGGCGGCGGGTGAAGTGCTCGCCCGACACCCGTACGGTGACGGCCTCCAGCAGGAGCTGCCCCCAGCGCACCGGACGTGCGGACGCGACGACGTGGTCGGCCAGCAGCAGCCGTCCCCCGGGCCTGAGCACACGGACCATCTCGCCGAGCGCGACCCTGTCGTCCGGCACGCCGCACAGAACGAACGTGCACACCACCGTGTCGAAGCTCTCGGCGTCGAACGGCAGGTCCATCGCGTCCCCCTCGACGAGGGTGACCGGATGCCCGAGCTCGGCCGAGCGCCGGCGGGCACCCTCGAGCATCTGCCCGTCCGGGTCGAGACCCACGAGGTCCACGCCCGGTGGGTAGTGCTCCAGGTTGAGCCCCGTACCGATGCCCACCTCGAGCGTTCGGCCCTGTGCCTTCCCGCACACCCAGACACGGCTCGTCGGGAAGAACCTCTCCAACGCGACCATCATCACGTCGAACCCGCTCGCCTGGTCGCGGCGCGCCACCGTGTCAGGCCTTCGCGATGTGGAGGGCCAGCCCGAGCTCCGCGTCGACGACCCAGTCCGACCCCGCCACCGCGGACTCGACGACGCTGGTCGCGAGCACCTCGGACGCCACCGCGGCCGAGTCGGCCCGGAAGGCCTCCGCGGCGTCTCCGGCGCCGCTCCACGTCAGCGTGATCCGGTCGGACACTTCGAGGCCGGCGTTCTTGCGTGCCTCCTGCACCGTCCGTACGACGTCGCGCAGGAGCCCGGCCCGTACGAGCTCGGGTGTCAGCTCGAGGTCCCGCGCAACGGTCTCGCCCTGCTCGTTGACGACGGACCAGCCCTCGCGGGGGCGCTCGGACACGATGACCTCGGCCGCGGTCACCTCCGTACCCCCCTCGAACGCGACCGTCGCCGTGCCGTCGGTGCGCAGTGCAGCAGCGAGAGCGGCTGCGTCGGCGTCCGCGATGGCCTGGGCGACGAGCGGCGTCTGCTTGCCGAACCGCTTGCCGAGCGCGCGGAAGTTGCCCTTCGCGGAGTAGTCGACGAGGTCCCCGGCGGTTGCGAACGACTCCAACGTGCCCACGTTGAGCTCCGAGGTCACCTCGTTGACGATCTCGGCGTTCAGCTGCGACAAGGTCGTCGACGCGAGCAATGCCCGGCGCAGCGGCTGTCGCGTCTTCACCTTCGCCTCGCTGCGTGCCGCCCGACCGAGCTCGACCACCCGGCGCGCGAGGTTCATCTCGCGCGACAGCTCCGCGTCGAGCAGCGACTCGTCGACGACCGGCCAGGACGCGAGGTGTACGGACTCCGGCGCCGCGGGATCGGTCGCGACGACCAGGTCCTGCCAGACGCGCTCGGTGATGAACGGGACCAGCGGCGCCATGAGCCGCGTGAGGATGTCGAGCACCTCGTGCAACGTCTGCAGCGCCGACGGCTCCCCGTCCCAGAAGCGCCGGCGCGACCGCCGTACGTACCAGTTGGACAGGTCGTCGGTGAACGCCTGCAGCCTCGTACCGGCTGAGAGCGTGTCGAAGCCCTCGAGGTCGTTCGTCACGTCCCGGACGAGCTCGTGCGTCACGCTGAGCAGCCACCGGTCGAGCACGTGCCTGTCGGCCGGAGCCGGGGCGTCGCCCGGCGTCCAGCCGTTCGTCCGCGCGTACAGCGCCTGGAACGCCACGGTGTTCCAGTACGTGAGGAGCACCTTGCGCGTGATCTCCGTGATCGTGGCGTGCCCGACGCGACGCGACGCCCACGGCGACCCGCCGGCGGCCATGAACCAGCGCACGGCGTCGGCACCCTGGTCCTCCATGAGCGCGATCGGCTCGAGGATGTTGCCGAGGTGCTTGCTCATCTTGCGGCCGTCCTCGGCGAGGATGTGGCCGAGGCACAGCACGTTGGAGTACGAGCTCTGGTCGAACGCGAGCGTCGCGACAGCCATCAGCGAGTAGAACCACCCGCGCGTCTGGTCGATCGCCTCGCAGATGAAGTCGGCGGGGAACGCCTCTGCGAACTTCTCCTTCGACCCCTCCGCGTACGGGTACCCCCACTGCGCGAACGGCATGGAGCCCGAGTCGAACCACGCGTCGATGACCTCGCTGACGCGCGTCGACGGTTCGCCGCAGGTCGGGCAGCTGAACGTCACGTCGTCCACGTACGGACGGTGCGGGTCGAGCGCGGAGAGGTCGTGGTGGGCGAGCTCGGACAGCTCCGCCAGCGAGCCGACGCACACCTGGTGGTCGTGCTGACAACGCCAGATGGGCAGCGGCGTGCCCCAGTAGCGGGAACGCGACAGCGCCCAGTCGATGTTGTTGTTCAGCCAGTCGCCGTACCGTCCGTGCTTGATCGAGTCCGGGTACCAGTTCGTGGCCTCGTTCTCGCGCAGCAGCGCGTCCTTGATCTGCGTCGTGCGGATGTACCAGGACGGCTGGGCGTAGTAGAGCAGCACGGTGTGGCAGCGCCAGCAGTGCGGGTAGCTGTGCTCGTAGTTCAGGACGCGGTACATCAACCCACGGTCCTCGAGGTCCTTGACGAGCACCGCGTCAGCCGTCTTGAAGAACATGCCGCCGACGAGCGGTACGGACTCCTCGAAGGTGCCGTCGGGACGGATCGGGTTGACCAGCGGCAGCCCGTACTTCCGGCACGTCAGCATGTCGTCCTCGCCGAACGCCGGTGCCTGGTGGACCAGGCCCGACCCGTCCTCGGTGGTGACGTAGTCGGCGAGCAGGACGTAGTGCGTACCGCCCACGACGTCGGGGAACTCGACGAGGTCGAACGGCCGCTGGTACGTCCAGCCCTCCATCTGCATGCCCGTGTACGTCTGGCCGAGGCGCCAGCCCTCGCCCAGCACCTTCTCGGCCAGCGGCTCTGCGACGACGAGCGTCTCGGTGCCGTCCGTCGCGACGACGTAGGTCACCTCCGGGTTCACGGCCACGGCCGTGTTCGCGACGAGCGTCCACGGGGTCGTCGTCCAGACGAGCAGGCTCGCCT
>DAIEHO010000042.1 GCA_027353565.1 Propionibacteriaceae bacterium | reverse complement strand
GCGTCGCGCCTGCTCGAGGAAGCTGTCACCGAGGATCTCGGCATCGGAGCGCAGGCCCAGCATCTGGTGCCTCAGGCTGATCTTGAGAGCCTGAACCAGATCGTCCAGACGGCCGATGTCCTCGCCCACCCTCGCAAGGTCGCCGTCGGCGACGTCGAGCCTGGTCAGTCCGACGTGAAGACCGAGCGCGGCGACCTGCTGGGAGAGGTCCACGTGAAGCTCGTCGCTGAGCCGGCGCCGCTCCTCGAGAGCGCCGAGCTCGCGCTCCCGTCCCGCCAGCTGCCACCTGCACAGGGCGCTGCCCAGGATTCGACCCGCAGCGGCGAGGAAGTCCCGCTGCTCGGCGGTGAGGGTGAACGGTCCGTCGAAGCACAGGAGCACCGCGCCGAGGTGTCGCCCGTCGGCGTGCAGCGACGCCACGATCCCCGAGTCACCGAACCAGGCCTTGAAGTCGTCCGGGAGCAGCGCCCAGGCCTCGTCGTCGAGGTGGTCGGCGGCGGACACCGGCCATTCCTCAGGGTTGATCCACGGCTCCCGTACGTGCTCGTGCGCGGGCATGCTCGCGAAGGCTTCGCCCAGTGCCGCGCGCTGCTCGTCGTCACTGACCAGCACGAGCAGGTCCTCGCTCGCGTTGAGCACGTACGAGGGGGCCAGTCGGGCGCCCATCACGTCCTTGACGATCGCGACGGCGGCAACGAAGGAGGCTGCGCCCTCCGGAGACCACGACAACGCATCGTTGATGCGCACCAGGTCGGCGAGGTAGGACGGACCGTCACTCACCACCGCATCGTAACGCCGGGCCGAGACCCGCGTGGGGCAGGCGAGCCTGAGCCCAGGCGTCCGTCGAGCAGGTCCCCTGAGGTCACGCGTCCCCGGCGATGCCTGTCCCGTCATCGAGGGCCAGTGCCCTGGAGGTCGCGCAACGCCCTCGCACGCCGCTGCGGCGTGATCTACTGACGGTACGCGCCCAGACCCCTCGCAAGCCCGCCGGCGGCCGCTCCCCCGCGTTGGAGAGGCTGTGAGATGGACAGGTCGGCTCGGCTGACTGAGTCACTCGTGGAGTTCGCCCGGACCCTGACCGGCGAGTTCGACATCAGCGATGTGCTGAACGACCTCGCCGCGCGAGTGCCCACGGTGCTCGACATCGCCGGAGCCGGGGTGTCGCTGGTGTCCGGGGACGGAGTCTCGTTCGCGACCGCGAACGCCGAGATGACCGCCGCCTTGGAGCGGGTCCAGGAGGAAGGCAACGCGGGCCCCTGCGTGGACGCGATCCGTTCGAACGAGGATGTGCTGGTCGCGAACATCAGCGACGAGGGGCACCGGTGGCCCGAGTACGTGGCCACCGCCGAAAGGCTGGGCATCGTCGCCGTCGCCGCCCTTCCGATGCGGAACTCGAGGAAGCTCGGTGCGCTCGACCTGTACGACACACGGGTCCGTCACTGGACACCGGACGACGTCATCACGGCGCGCGTCTTCGCGGATGTCGCCACGAGCTACGTCCTGAGCGCCTCGGACCTGGAACGCGAGCGCCGTACGGTGGAGCAGCTGACGCTCGCGCTCGACAGCCGGGTCGTCATCGAGCAGGCCAAGGGGATCGTGGCCCACTCCTACGGCATCAGCGTTGACGCGGCGTTCCTTCGACTGCGCAAGTACGCCAGGGACCACAAGGCCAACCTGCGCGAGGTGGCTCAGGCCGTGGTGTCGCTGGGGCTTCGCGTCTGACTGCTCCCTGCCGGCTCGTACGGCAACAGAACTGGCACACAGGCGTCCCGTTGCACTCGGCGCGGACACACGTTCGCGTGTTTGTCACCTGACGAGGCCTATCCCGTCGGTTGCGAGGGTAGTAACTTCGGTTGCAGGTAGCCCGGTCCTCGCTGCTGTCCCTCACGGCCCAGCCCTCGCCGTTCGTTGGTCGATCGGTTGGAGGCGCTCGGGTGGACCCCTCAGGATTCGCGCTCGAGGTCTCGATGGGGTTCCCGTGTCCCCCGGCAACGCGGGTGGCGACACCCTCACTCCGGCGGACAGCCTCAACCTCCCTCCTGCCCGCAGAGAACACGGACGGTCCAGGGAACCGGATCGGCTCCGCCGCCACCGCCGGCCCGCCGGTCAGCGTCGAACCCACCATGTCCTTCCGACGTCCTTCCTCCAGGATCTGGCGCGGAGGTCTGCCCGCACAGCGTCGTGGCGGCGTGACCCTCCGGGCCAGCCGCGAGGGGTGGTCGGGGCTTGGGGACCCGGCCACCCCTCGCGGGACGGGACGCAGCTCACCCTGCGCGGCCCGGGGGCCGGCTGGTCTCGAGATGACACTCGAGACCAGCCGGCCGGGGCGGCTCCCCGGCGTGGGTGTGCCACTCACGACGACCACCACGAACCTGGCCCTGGCAACGCCCCCTCAGTGCGCGGAGGAGCTGTGATGTCGGAACGGTGGGCGGTCTTCGCTGGACCGGCGTGGCGGTCTGACCAGGACAGCCCCGACGCTCATCTGGTGGGTCTGTTCCCGTCGCTGCGGGACGCGCAGGCGGCGTTCGCTCGCATGATCTTCCGGCAGCTGCCGATCCGGCACGGACGGCTGAGGTGGCGCGGCACCGCCCCGTTCGGCGCAGCCATCGTGCAGATCGAACAGCTCCGCGGCCACGGGCGGGGCGCGTCTGCCGACAGCCGATGCGCCCGTGCTCGGCGTCGGACTCGTTCCGCCTGACAACGCGGCGAGGCGATCGTGCCACCCTTCTTCCGCAGACGGTCAGGCGGGTCCGAGGACAGCCAGTACGGCCGGCACGAGGGCGTCCGCGATGCGCGCGTAGCCGGCTGCCGACGGGTGGAAGGCATCAGCGCTGAGGGTGCTGACGTCGGCGAAGTACTCCGGTCCAACGGCAACCCCGACGTCGACGAGGCGCACACGGGGCCGCATGGCAGCCGCACGTCGCTGGACCGCGCCGACCACCGCCCCGTACCCGATGACCACCTCCATGAGCGGGTGCGGGAGGCGTCGCATCGCCCGGAACCTCGGCAGGCTCGACATCACCACGGCCGCTCCGAGCGACTCGAGCGCGTCCAGGAGGGCGCGAGATCCCCGCGCGAGCCGTGCCGGCATGGTCACACCCGTGACGTCGTTCGTACCCACCACGAGAACCGCGACATCAGGCACGTGCCGTACCAGCGGGATCTGGTCGGTCAGGACGTCGATGGTTCGCGCTCCCGACCGGGCGTAGCCCACGACGTGCACGGGACGCCCCAGTGACTCCGCCACCCGCTGAGCGAGCTGTACGGGCAGGGCGTCCTCCACCTGGTGAACACCGACCCCGGCCATGGCCGAGTCGCCGAACGCGGCCATCTCCACGACCGACGCCGCGCTCCTGAGCACCTCGGCGGACGGCAGGACCGTGACGTCGACCGGTGCCGGCGTGGGCGGCACCGCGAAGCGTCTCCCGAACACAAGGGCCTGGCCGACGACAACCCCCACGGCTGGAACCACGAGACCGAGGACCATCAGCCCGATCGCGCCCGGGGGCACGCAAGCGGTGGGGCGGCGCGGGTCATCGCCGGAGGGCGTGGGGACGGGCTCCCGCACCTGCCTACGCGGCTCGCGCGACCGTTGCATCCTCATCCTCCTGAGACACCAAGACCGAGTGTCGACTCGATCTTGCCCTGGCTCGGGTGTCAAGAAAACCCCCGGGGGCATCACGCGCAGGGATTCCGCGGCGCGGGCCACGGCGATCCTGGGTACAGCCCAGTGGGAGCGGCCGCTTCGGTACTGTTCGGAGGTGGCCGAGTGCGAGCCCGTGGACCGTCGTCCAGATCATCGCCGTCGCAGCGTTGCACGCGGGGTGAGCCTGGCGCTCGTGGTTGCGTTGACCGTTGGCTGCACGACGCCGGCGGCCGGGACGATCGGTGTCACGGGCACCGTCGACGACGACCTGCTCACAGTCTCGACTCCCACCATCGGGACGGTCGCGCCCAACCCGAACGCCGGCTTCTCCGCCGTCCCGCCCGCACAGAAGCCGGCCCCGGATCCAGCGCCTCTGCTGGTCACCTGGGCCGTGGCCGAGGGTGCCCGCGTGGCGCAGGGGGACGTTCTCGTACGGACGGACGCCCGCCCACTCGATGCGGCGCTCTCCATGGCTCAGTCCGATGCCGGTCGAGCACGTGCGGAGGTGGACGTGCTGACCTCCACCATCGCGGACCTCGACACCAAGGCCGCCGACTTGCATACGCAGCGCCAGACGATCTCCGACGGTCTCACGACGCTCTCCCAGAAGCGGGCGGACCTTGTCTCGACCCGGCAGACGCTCACCAGCCAACGTCCCGCCGTGGTCCAGACCGTCGCCGACCTCACCTCCCAGCGCTCCACCCTCGTCGCGACGATCGCGGACCTCACGGCCAAGCAGACGGCCCTGGACGCGACCATCGCCGACCTCACCACCCAGCGGACGGGCCTCGTCGCCACGATCGCCGACCTGCAGGCCCAGCTGGCGGCGGCCATGGCCATCTCCTCCCCCACGGTGCCGCAGCTCGAGGCGGCGCTCGCGAAGGCCCAGGCCTCGTTGCTTGCGCTGGAGGCCGGCCTCGCCCAGTCACAGGCCGGGCTCACGCAGCTGACAACCGGTCTCAGCCAGTCCCAGGCCGGACTGACACAGCTCGACGCAGGGCTCGCCAAGGCCACAGCGGGTCTGGCGCAGATCGACAGCGGCTTGGCGCAGATCATGACCGGCCTGGCGACGATCGACCAGAAGACTCACCAGGCCACGGGCGCCCTCGCCTCGATCGACGGTGGTCTGGCCCAGCTCAGCGACACCCGTACCCAGCTCGTGAACACGCGGGACTTGGCCACGGTGGCGATCGGCGGGTACGACGTGGCGGTCGCACAGGCCCAGCAGCAGCGCGACCTGGCCACGGTCACGGCCACCAGCGCGGGCGTGGTCGTCTCCGCCCCTCAGGTCGGGGACGTCGTCCTGGCCGGGACCCCGCTGGTACGCGTCCGTGAGGACCGGCCCACGACCGTGACGGCATGGCTCGCGCCGGACGACGCGGCACGGCTCTGTACGGGCGGCGCGACTCGGATCACGACCGATGCCGGCACCACCGTCGACGCCACGCTGACCCGGATCGGCACCGAGGTCGCGTACCCGCCGTCCTTCGTCGCCACCGACCGCACCCACCTGACCCGTACGGTCTCGATCACCGTGACCTCGTCGGCCACCCTCCCCCCCGGCTGGCCAGTCGACCTCCGACTCACGCCCTGCCGGTCCGTCTAGGAGAGACACATGAAGCGACGCGTACCTCTGATCGTGCTGGTGGTCGTGCTGATCGCCGGCGGTCTCGGCTACTGGTGGTGGTCCTCGCGCACCCCCACCGCGGTCGCGCCGCTCGCGACCGGCACGGTGGATGCCGACCAGTACCAGGTCGCCTCGTTGTTGTCGGCCCGCGTCACTGAGGTCCTTGTCAAGGAGGGCGACACGGTCAAGGCCGGCCAGACAGTCGTCAAGCTCGACCAGGCGGCGCTGGACCTCCTCGTGCAACAGGCCTCCGATGGAGTGGACGCCGCGAACGCGACGCTCCAGCAGGCCCAGAAGGACGGGCCCGACACGGCGATCGCCGAGGCGCAGGCGCGCGTCCAGCAGGCCCAGGCGTCGCTGGACCTGGCGAAGCTGCAACAGGGGTACGCGACGATCACCGCCCCCCACGACGGAGTCGTCAGCTCGCTCGTCACGAACGTCGGTCAGGCCGCCGCACCCGGTCGCGTCCTGATGACGCTGACGGACACGAAGAACGTGTACGCGAGGGTGTACGTCGCCGAACCTGACCTCGGCAAGATCAGCGTGGGCAGCACCGTCCGGGTCACCTCCGACGGTGTCACCCCCAGTGACGGCACCGTCTCCTACATCTCGACGACCGCCGAGTTCACCCCGAACACCATCCAGACGAAGGACCAGCGCACCAAGCTCGTCTACCAGGTGCGGGTTCGGATCGCGGACACCTCCGGCGCGTACAAACCAGGGCTACCCGTCGACGTGACGCTGCCATGACCGCCGACGCTTCACCGGAGACGGGCGGCCCGGTGGCCGCGATCGAGGCAACGGGCCTTCGACGGTCGTTCGGCGACGCGGTCGCTGTCGACGGGGTCGACCTGTCGGTTCCCGAGGGCGTGCTGTACGGGCTCATCGGTCCCGACGGAGCCGGGAAGTCGACGCTGCTGCGGATGCTTGCGACAGTGCTCCGGCCCGACTCCGGAGAGGCGAGCGTGTTCGGCGCGTCGGTGGTGCACGACCCGGACCGGGTGACCTCTCAGATCGGCTACATGAGCCAGCAGTTCTGCCTGTACCCGGACCTGACGGTCGCCGAGAACATCGAGTTCTTCGCCCGCCTCCGCGGCGTCCCCAGGGCCGAGCGGCGTACCCGGGCGGCATCGCTGCTCGCCGCACTGGGCCTGGCCGACGTCACGACGCGACGCGCCGGCCGGCTGTCGGGAGGCATGAAGCAGAAGCTGATGCTCGCCACGACGCTCATGCACGAGCCGCGGCTGCTGCTGCTCGACGAACCGACGACCGGGGTCGACCCGGTGTCGCGCCGCGAGTTCTGGCAGATCCTGGCCCGGGTCCGCAGCGAGGGGCGCACGGTGCTGGTCGCCACCCCGTACATGGACGAAGCCGAACGCTGCACCCACGTCGCCTTCATGGACGCAGGCACGATCACCCGTCGCGGCACCCCGGGCGAGATCAAGGCGTCGCTGCCGGGCCGGGTGCTGGAGGTCGGCGCGCCAGACCCGCGGGCCGTGCTCGCCCTGATCGCCGGTGTCGATGGCGTACGGCAGGCGCACCTGCTCGGCGACCACGTGCGGGTGCTGTGGTCCGGGGGAGCGCCCACCGATCTGGCGGACCACCTGGCCGCAGCGGGAGTCACCGCTGAGGTCGAGGAGATCCCGCCGGACATGGAGGCTGCCTTCTCGTACCTCGCCCAGGACGCCGGATGAAGGGCCTCGACAGGGTCCTGGCGATCGTCGTCAAGGAGTTCCGGCACCTCATCCGCGACCCCAGGGTCCTGGCGACCGTGCTGTTGCTGCCCATCGGGCAGATGCTGCTGTTCGCCTACTCGATCAGCTTCGACGTCCGCAACGTACCGACGATCGTGATCGACCAGGACCGGACGCCCGCGTCGCGCGCGTACGTGCAGAGCTACTCGGCGGGCGGGTTCTTCCAGGTGCGTGGCGAAGCGGCCGGGATCAACGACGTCGACGGCATCTTCCGGCGCGGCGAGGCGAGCGTGGTCGTGGTCGTACCCGCCGGGTTCGAGCGGGCGATCACCGCCGGGGAGAAGGCTGACGTGGACGTCATCGTCGACGGCAGCGACCCGAACGCCGCGCGGATGGGACAGGCGTACGCACTGGCGCTGAACCGCCTGTACGGACAGCAGGTCGCGGCCGTGTGGGCTGAGAAGCAAGGGATCGACCTGTCGGCGGCGGGCGGGCTCGATCCGCGCGTACGGACATGGTTCAACCCCGACCGGCAGTCCTCGATCTTCCTCATCCCGGGCCTGGTCGCCGTGATCCTCATGATCGTGTGCGTGCAGCAGACGGCGGTCACGGTGGTGAGGGAGCGGGACCTGCACGCCGCCGAGCAGATGGTGGTCAGTCCGGTCACCCACACGGAGCTGATCGTCGGGAAGCTGCTGCCGTGGACGATCCTCGCGTTCTTCGACATGGGGATGGTGATCGCGGTCGGCATGCTGGTGTTCGGCGTGCCGCTGCGGGGCAGCGTCGTGCTGCTGCTGGTCGCGTCGCTGCTGTTCGTGTTCGCATCCCTCGCGATGGGGGTGATCGTCTCGACGATCGCGCCGTCGATGGAGACGGCGAACGTGATGGCGCTCATGCTCGCGTTCCTGCCCGGGTTGCTGCTGAGCGGGCTCGCGTTCCCGCTGGCGTCGATCCCGGTGGTCCTGCAGTGGGTGTCGAGCGTCTTCCCGGCCCGGTACATGGTCGACATCTCCCGAGGGGTGTTCCTGAAGGGCGCCGGGTTCAGTGACGAGTGGCCTCAGCTCGGGTCGCTCGCCCTCTACACCGTGGTCGCGCTGTTCCTCGCCGTGAGGCTGTACGCGAGGA
>DAIEHO010000038.1 GCA_027353565.1 Propionibacteriaceae bacterium | reverse complement strand
GGTGAACGTGGTGTCGTCGTTGAGGGCCATCCATGACTCCGTCGTCGTAGAGCGCCTGGGCACTAGCGCGCGCTAGTTACTTTAGGTACCGTCCCACAGGAATGCAAGATCCGTCGGGCCCTACGTCGTCTCGCGTCGGGTCACGGCTACGCGGGTCTCAGGACCCGCGACCGGCTGCGCGGAGGCTGTCGCCGCGCTCAGCGCAAGATCGGCGAGGAACCGGCCGAGGCCGGCGGAGTCGACGCGCACGCTCGAGATCGCGGGCACGAACATCGCGGCGAGTGGGGTGTCGTCATGACCGATGACCTTGAGCTCGTCGGGCACCCGGACGCCCTGACGAAGGGCTGCGCCGACGACAAGGGCCGCGATGTCGTCGTTGTAGGCCGCGACTCCATCGATCCCGGCTTCTCGCCACCCCTGCACGATCCCCCCGGCGTCCTGCGGAGTGATCGCCTCCGACGCGGCCAGCGGCGAGCCGGTCAGCTCGATGCACGTGGCGCTCGCAAGGGCCAGCCGCTGCTCCATGAGATCCGCGAGGCGTCGATCGGACGTTCCGGCGTACGCGATCCGACGGCACCCTTGTTCGACCAGGTGGGCGACCTGAAGGCGAGGCCCGTCGGCATGATGGAGGTCCGAGGCCAGGTCATCCACACCCGGGCGCCCCGGAACCAGAGCGACAGCGCCAGAGCCGAGGACCCCCTCGTACTGAGCGTCCGACAGCGGGGTCATCGCCAGCACGACGTCCGGGCTCAGCGTCTCCCACAACGGCACGGCCTGCCCGTCCGGATGGGGTGTCATCGTCACCAACGAGTACCCGGCTCGGTCGAGGACCACCGACGCCTCGTCGAGGTTCACCCGCAGGTTGTGGTCGATCGGCCAGTCCGGAAGGACGAGGAGCACGATGCGCGAGCGTCCACTCGCCAGGGCCCTGGCCGCTGTGTGCGGGCGGTAGCCGAGCCGCTTCGCCTGATCCAGCACTCGTCGCTTCGTGGCCTCGGGGATCGTCTGACCGGGCGTGTCGTTCAGGACGAACCCAACGGTGGCTCGCGAGAGTCCCAGCGAGCGCGCGACATCAGCCGCGGTGATGCGTCTGCTCGTACCGCCAGCCGAGGTACCCGACATGTCGCCCCGCTCTCGCCTCTCCACAGCAACCCTAACCGGAACAGCACAAGCTCCTTGGGATCCTCCGCCTGCCTCGGAGAGGCTGTCCCGAGCTCGTACGGCCACCCACGCTGTTCCAGAGTCGCCGGTGCCACCCGCCATCACGGAGCCACGGCATGTCCGGACGCTCCCGTCACGCCGGGCCGCCGAACAGGGGACCCGATGGGCCTGCGGGCATCCGCCACACCGTGGTGTCCAGCGATGGCGCCGCGCATGGCGCTGCCTCGGAGGCGGTCGGACAGGGCGAGGACCTCGTCGCGCAGGGCGTCCGGGGTGATCACCTCGAAGTCCCAGCCGAGCCCAGCCAGCATGCGGGCCATGCCGTCGAGGTGCTCCGCGCGCGTCTCGAGGAGCACCCCGTCGACGTGCTCGCTCAGCCGTCCCGCGCTCCGAGGCAGCCGCTCGCTCGCATCGGGGAGGGTGGTCCGCAGCACGACGGAGACCTCGTGGGACCATCTGGCCGCCGCGATGCCCGACACGACCTGCGTCTCGGCGTCGAAGTCGGCGGGCACGACGTACGAGCCGTCGCCCTGCGTGACCGAGGAGATGCGGTCCAAGCGGAAGGTCCGCACGTCACCACGGCCATGGTCGTGTCCGGTGACGTACCACCGGCCGGAGTGGAAGACCAGGCCGTAGACATCGAGCTCACGCTGCGACTCCCGCCCGTCCCAGGCGGTGTACGCGATCACGACGGTGCGCCGCGATTGCGCAGCCGAGGCGAGCCCGAGCAGCGTGTCGGCGCCGGC
Organism: Propionibacteriaceae bacterium; assembly: GCA_027353565.1. Taxonomy (GTDB): domain Bacteria; phylum Actinomycetota; class Actinomycetes; order Propionibacteriales; family Propionibacteriaceae; genus Fen-668. The sequence goes on along the minus strand of DAIEHO010000038.1, from coordinate 1,266 downwards.
GGGGGCGGCGGTGCGCACCGGGGTCGTGAACTGTGCGGTCGACAGCAGGCTGGCGAGCCGCTGGCCCAGGGCCCGCGGCAGCACCCGCGACACCTTGGCCAGCGCGCTCGCCGTCGCGGCGTGCTCGGTGGTGGCGAGCCCTGCGTGTTCCGCAGCCCTGAGCCCCAGGACGACGGCGACGGCCTCGTCGTCGGTGAGCATCAGCGGCGGCAGCTTGTAGCCCGGTGAGAGCCGGTAGCCGCCGTACCTGCCCCGCTGCGCTCGGACGGGGATGCCGAGGTCAGCGAGGTGCTCGGCATAGCGCCGGACGGTGCGCTCGTCGACCCCGAGCCGAGCAGCGAGTTCGGCGACCGTGCGCTGCCCGCCCGCCTGGAGCAGCTCCAGCATGGCCAGCACACGAGCGGTCGGCCGAGTCACGACCCTCCTCTCCGATGCTGGGGAAGAAGCTGTGATGCAGACCTCCATACCGGGCGGAACCTGTCCACAATTAAGCCTAGCGTCGTCGCCATGAACAGCACCACCTATGTCCTTGTCCCCGGCTTCTGGCTCGGCGCCTGGGTCTGGCGTCCCGTGGCGGACTCGCTGAGGGAGCTGGGCCACGTCGTGCATGCCGTCGACCTCACAGGCATGGGCGAGCGCGCCCACCTCGCCTCGCCCGAGACCGACCTGACGACCCACATCGACGACGTCGTGCTCCTGCTCGAGCAGCAGGACCTGCGCGACGTCGTACTCGTCGGCCACAGCTACGGCGCGCTCGTGACGACCGGTGCGGCGGACCGCACACCGCAGCGTGTGGCGCGCCTGGTCTACGTCGACTCGGGGCCCCTACCCGACGGCTTGGCACAGGCCGACGTCGAGGGACCCGACGCCCGCGCGGCCAACGACGATCTGGTCACGACACACGGCCAGGGCTGGAAGCTCCCGCCGCCGCCCTGGGCAGCACTCGCCGCCGAGGTCCCCGAGGTCGGCGACACTGCCGTGGCCGCTCTGGTCGACGGCTCGCGGCCGCAGCCCTGGCTGACCGCCACCCAACCCGTCGCGCTCACCGGCGCCTGGGAGCGGCTGCCACGGACGGGTGTGCTCTGCAGCTTCAGCCTTGAGCAGCTGCAGCAGATGGCACCTCGCACGCCTGCCTTCGCGCACATGGTCGACGGCGACTGGACCTACGTCGAGCTCCCGACCTGGCACTGGCCCATGATCAGCCGACCGGCAGAACTCGCCGACGTGCTGGCGTCGGTCAGCCGCCAGGTGTAATGGGCCCGGACG
>DAIEHO010000034.1 GCA_027353565.1 Propionibacteriaceae bacterium | reverse complement strand
CCGCGTTGCCACTGGTCGCCCGCCGTCACTCGGTGCGTCCGATGACGATGGGGCTCGTCGAGCTCGGCCTCACCGTGCTGCTCCTCGTCCTGTACGCGTGGCCGGGCATCTGACGACACCGACTCCGCTGGCGAGGCCGGTCATCCCGGAGGGCCCGGGGCGTGCCGGACCCGTCACGCCACCGTGAAGGTCACGCGGGTCTCGTACGCGACGCTGCCGTCCTTCGCGGAGAGGTCGTAGAGGCGGGCCGTGTACGTACCGGCCGTGAGTGTGCCCACGGCGATCGTGTACGTCCCGTAGCTGGGGCAGCCGACCGACGCCTGCGCCGATCCCGACGTGACCACCGTCGAGCCCTGCAGCAGCTGCCACTGGAACTGGGCCTCGAACACGCACGCCTGACCGGTCACCGTGACCGGTGACGTGAGCGTGGCGCCCGGGGTGGGGCTGTCGACCCAGATCGGGACCAGCTCTGTGTACGACGTCGCCGACGATGGCCGCGAGTAGCTTCCGGCAGGCTTCGACGCGAACGCGCCCTGACCGCCCGCCACTTCCACGCGTACGGGGACGTTGAGCTGCGCGGCGGCCGTGGCCGTCCACACGAGGCTCTGTACGGCGATGGCCTGCTGCTCGGTGCCGAGGCCGCTGGTGCCTGCCTGGTTGAGCACGATGCCGATCTGCGAGTCGGTGACCGTGATGGTCGCCGTCGTCCCGGGGGCCCAGGGCTGCTGGTAGCCGTAGGCACCGACCTGCGTGCCGTCGGCGGTTGCGCCGGACAGGATCGCCGCGATCGCCGCCTGCGTCCGTGCGACGCGGTCGCCGGGGTCGGGCACGGTGACGAACGTACGGCTGAGCAGCCACGGCGACGTGCTGGTCCCGGTGACCACCTCGTACAGGGGCATGGCCCACAGGCTCGTCGTCCGTGTGGTGGAGCTGGGGGCTTGCGTGGCCGCCGCAGGGGTCACCCGAGCAGCGTTGTCCTTCTGAGCCGGTGCGGCGCCGGACGACCCCGTCGCCACCGTGTGGTTCTGGAGCAGGAAGCCGACGCTGAGGGCTGCGACGAGCACGAAGAGCGCCGCGACCCCGATCAGCCAGTAGCCCGTACGGCGTCGGGGCGCGTCGGACTCGAGGATCACCCCCAGCCGATGACTGGGGCTGATCATGTCCGCCTGGTCTCGCAGCGACGTCCGAACGCTCTCCTCGAAGCGGCGGAGCTCGCCGAGGTCACCCATGTCGTCGCTCATGCCGACACCTCCATCCGATCGCGGAGGGCCCGCAGCCCGCGGTACGCGTGAGTCTTCACGGAACCTGGAGAGATCTCGAGCGCCTCCGCAATCTGCGCTTCGGACAGGTCCGAGTAGTAGCGCAGCACGATCACCTCGCGCTGCCGGTCGGGCAGTGTGGCCAGCGCCCTCATCAGCTGGTCCCCGTCCAGCCGCAGAAGGGCCGCCACGTCGGAACCAGGTGCCGAGAGCCGCCCGGCGGCGTCGGCGCGCCCGGCCTGCGCCTCGGTCTCCCGCCTGACCACCATGAGATGCCGGATCGCCGACCGGGCGCCGTTGACCGCGCACCTCCTCAGATAAGCCACAGCAGCCTCCTCGTCACGCAACCTGTCCCAGTTGCGATACGTGGCGATGTACGCGTCCTGCGCTACGTCCTCGGCCGCCTGCTGGTCATGCAGCAGCAACCAGACCAGCCGTACGAGTCCGGCCCACTGCGATTCGTACAGCTGGCTGATGCCCTCCGTCGCGGTCACCCGGGTTGCCACCGTCACACCCCCTAGACGCCTCGGCATGGCTTCTCGTTGACAACTCTGCCCCCAAATGCGTCGCGATTCCGTGATTCAGCCGTACGGGGTGTGTCCCCGAGCGTGTCCCAGGTTCTCTCCCGGATCTCAGGAGGTCCACCTGCTGCGTTCTCGGGTGAGGTTCTCGACCGCTCGCACAGACCAGAGGTCCTGGCCCGCACGGGTCCGGTACAAGGGGTCGAGCGACAAGAGCGAGTCGAGCACCGCCGTACGGCCCTGCGCCCATGTGGCGTCGTCGACGTGGGAGTAGTCCAGCCGTACGTCCCTCACGTACACGTCGTACCGGCCCGGGAGCTGGCCAAGGACGGAGAGGTCGGCGTCGCACAACGCGGCACCGGCGGCGTCATCGGGCGCGGGGTGGTGGTGGGCGGTGAGGAGCACGAGCCGTACGACCTCGTCCACGTCCCGCGCCGGCAGGTCGCCCAGCATCCGTTCCGCGAGGTCGGCCGACTGCTGCTCGTCGACGCCTGCCGCGCCGGAGTACACCGCGTCGTGGAACCATGCCGCCAGCTGCACCACCGGGAGGGAAGCCGCGTCGTCCTCGAGCAGGTCGAGCGCCTCCAGAGTCGCGGCCAGATGGCGGACATCGTGGTAGTGACGATGGGGCTCGGACCACCGTGTGACGAGCTCGACGTACAGGTCGCGGCCCAGACCGAGGCGCTCCCAGTGGGCGGGAAGCAGCCGCCGGGCCAGGTCTCGGCTGGGGGTCTTGTCGGGCGTACGGACGCGAAGCCCGCTCGCCACGAGACGACGTACGAGCTCCTCGGCCGCCACGGGAACCGCACCGGCAGCGACCGCCTCGTCGTAGAGACGCCGCGGCAGGTCGTAGTGGTCGTGGTCGAACGCGCGCGGCGAGACGCCGATCCGCGCCGCGAACTCGTGCAGCTCCGGCAGCGCCGCGTCCGACACGAGGTGTGAGAACACCGTGTCGTGCGCCGGCCAGCGGGGCGGGTCGACGAGGATCACGTCACCACTCCCAGCGTTCGACCACCGGGCTCATCGACGCCGCGCGGTCCCGAAGATTCCCCGGACGATCTCGTTGCCGGCCGTGCGGAGGATCGACTTGAACACACTGGACTTCGCGACCTGTTCGATGATGGAGGGCTGGTCGGCCTGGATCCGCGCCTGGCGCTCCGCCTCCCTCTGCTGCGCGGCCGCCTGACGCTCGGCCTCCCGCTGCGCCGCCGCTGCCTGCCGCTCGGCCTCCTTCATGCCGGCGGCTTCCTCCTTGGCCCTCGCCGCCGCCTCGGCCGCCGCCTGCGCCTCCTCTGCGGCAGCCGCGGAACCCTGCTCGACCTTGCGGGCGAGCATCTCCTGCGCCGAGTCTCGGTCGATGGCCCGGCCGTACTTGGCCATGAGCCCCGAAGCCGCGATCCCCGGTGCCAGGACAGCGGGGTCGCTGGCTCCCATCAGGGTCTGCGGGGCACGCATGCGGGTCCAGGCCACAGGCGTCGGGGCGCCGTTGGGATCCATCACGGTGACGATCGCCTCGCCGATACCGAGGTTCTGCAGGACCTGCTCGAGGTCGTACGAGGACGTCGGGTAGGTGTTGACGGTCTGTTTGAGCGCCTTGGCGTCGTTGGGCGTGTGCGCGCGCAGCGCGTGCTGGACGCGGGAGCCGAGCTGGGCGAGCACCTCGTCCGGCACGTCGGTGGGCGACTGCGTGATGAAGAAGACGCCGACACCCTTGGAACGGATCAGTCGTACGGTCTGGGCGATCGCCTGGAGGAAGTCCTTGCTCGCGTCGGCGAACAGCAGGTGGGCCTCGTCGAAGAAGAAGACCAGCTTCGGCTTGTCGACATCGCCCACCTCGGGCAGGTCGTGGAAGAGATCGGCGAGCAGCCACATCAGGAACGTCGAGAACACAGCCGGCCGGTCGACGAGGTTCGGCAGCTCGAGCAGTGAGATGACGCCGCGCCCGTCCGCAGTCGTCCGGAGGAAGTCGGATGTCTGGAACTCCGGCTCACCGAAGAACAGGTCGGCGCCCTGGTCGGAGAACCCGATGAGCTCGCGCAGCAGGACCCCGACGGTCGATGCAGCCAGCCCGCCCAGGTCCTTGAGCTCGGCCTTGCCCTCGTCGGAGCCGAGGTAGCTGCGCACCGCCCGCAGGTCGGCGATGTCGAGCAGCGGCAGGCCATTCCGGTCGGCGTAGTGGAACACCAGGCCGAGCGACGACTCCTGTACGTCGGTCAGCCCGAGCACCTTGCTGAGCAGTGTGGGACCGAACGCGGTCATCGTGCAGCGGACCGGTACTCCCTGCCCCTGGCCGCCGAGCGCGAAGAACTCGACCGGCGATGCGAGGGGCCTCCAGTCCTGGCCGATCCCCTGGGTACGTGCGAGGAGCTTGTCGCTCGGGGTCCCCGGAGCAGCGAGCCCGGACAGGTCGCCCTTGATGTCGGCCGCGAACACGGGGACGCCGGCGGCCGAGATCTGTTCGGTGAGCAGCTGCAGCGTCTTGGTCTTGCCGGTACCCGTGGCTCCCGCGATCAGGCCGTGGCGGTTCAGCATGCTCAGCGGGATCTGGATCTTCGCATCAGGCAGGGGCTGCCCGTCGACCACCAGGACGCCGAGCTCCATCGCGGCCTC
>DAIEHO010000028.1 GCA_027353565.1 Propionibacteriaceae bacterium | reverse complement strand
GCCCTCTTCGCAGGTCGCGCGCTTCGTGACGAGGTTGTACACGTTGTTCGACCAGTTCTGGATCGTCGTGTACCGGCAGCGGGCGTTCTTCTTGACGATGATCTCGACGACCGCGGAGTGCAGCGAGTCGGACTTGTAGATCGGAGCCGTGCAGCCCTCGACGTAGTGCACGTACGCGCCCTCGTCGACGATGATCAGCGTCCGCTCGAACTGGCCCATGTTCTCGGTGTTGATCCGGAAGTAGGCCTGCAGCGGGATAGAGACGTGGACGCCCTTCGGCACGTAGATGAACGAGCCACCCGACCACACGGAGGTGTTCAGCGAGGCGAACTTGTTGTCACCGACGGGGATGACGGAGCCGAAGTACTCCTTGAAGATCTCCGGATGCTCCTTCAACGCCGTGTCGGTGTCGAGGAAGATGACGCCCTGGCGCTCGAGCTCCTCGTTGATCTTGTGGTAGACCACCTCGGACTCGTACTGCGCGGCGACACCGGCGACGAGGCGGTTGCGCTCCGCGTCCGGGATGCCCAGCCGGTCGTACGTGTTCTTGATGTCGGCGGGCAGGTCCTCCCAGGACTGCGCCTGCCGCTCGGTCGAGCGCACGAAGTACTTGATGTTGTCGAAGTCGATTCCGCTGAGGTCGGCGCCCCACACGGGCATCGGCTTGCGAGCGAAGAGCTTCAGGCCCTTCAGGCGAAGGTCGAGCATCCACTGCGGCTCGTTCTTCTTGGCGGAGATGTCGCGGACGACGTCCTCGTTGAGGCCACGCTTCGCGCCGCCACCCGCCGTGTCCGAGTCGTGCCAGCCGAAGCGGTACTGACCGAGCGCGTCGAGATGTTCGTCCTGGCTGCTGCCTAGGCCCGGGGCGAGCTGCGGCGCTTCCTTGGTCTGGGTCATCGTGAGACCTCCTTGGTCACCGGTCGTGGGATGTGGGTGGTGCAGACACCATCGCCGTGCGCGATCGTGGCCAGTCGTTGTACATGCGAACCGAGCATCTTCGAGAAAACTTCCGTCTCGGCCACACAGAGAATCGGATAGGTCGCCGCGACGGCCGCCACGGGGCAGTGGTGCTGGCAGAGCTGCTGGCCGCTGGACACCGGCTGAACGGTCGCCATGTACCCCTCGGCCGTGAGCACACGTGCCAGCGCGTCCACCGGCGAGGCGTCCGAGGAGATCTCCACCACGTGCTCGGCGGCGAACTCCGCGAAACGGTGCCGGGCGTACCTGTCGACCGCCTCGGGGCCGTCCTGCTCGGCGAGGTACGCGAGCAGGTCGATGGCCAGCTTGTCGTACGAGTGCTCGAACGCGTTGCGGCCCTGGTCCGTCGGTACGAAGACCTTGGCGGGCCGTCCGCGACCGCGGGAGCCGTACGGACGACGCTCGCGGGTCACGATGAGGCCGGCCTCGGTCAGGGCGGTGAGGTGACGGCGTACAGCCGCCTGGGTGAGCGTGAACTCCTCGGCGATCTCGGCTGCCGTAGCGGCACCGCGCGCCATGATGACGCCCAGCACCCGGCCGCGCGTACCCGCCTCGGTGTCGTGGCTGGCCGCCACGACCTCAGGGGGCGTCTCGGTTTTCACAACACCATTCTTGCGTAATCGCGTCAGAGATCAACTAAGGGTGTCCTTAGTCCACCGTCCGGAAGGCGCTCGCAGCCGCGCTGCGGACCAAAATCCGCCAGCCAATGCACTATCACACCCTCGATGGGGACCCAACCGGTACCCCCCCGGTTTGTCCGGTCAAAGCGAGTCGTAGCCTGACCGGTGTCCGGGTGGAGGTCGTTCTCCGCCCTTACGTAGAGGAGAGGTCAATGAGGCCCACGACACGCCGCGTCATGGCGATCATGGGGACGCTAGCCGTGCTCTTGCTCGCCGGCTGCGGCACCCCTTCATCCGGTGAGCAGCAGGGCGGCGAGGCGAACCTCAAGCTCCCCGACCTTGGTTCGGCCACCTTCGGGGGCGTGAACGGCCGGGTCCTGTTGATGGTCGGCCTGGCCATCTGCATCGGCGGCCTGGTCTTCGGCATGTTGAGCTTCGTGAGCCTGCGCAAGCTGCCCGTGCACGCGTCGATGCGTGAGATCAGCGAGCTGATCTACGAGACCTGCAAGGCGTACCTCATCCAGCAGGGCAAGTTCCTCCTGACCCTGTGGCTGATCATCGGCGCCGTCATCTTCGTCTACTTCGAGTTCCTCGCCGGCCTGGGCCTCGGCCGGACCGTCATCATCCTGCTGTTCAGCGTCCTCGGCATGGCAGGCTCGTACGGCGTCGCGTGGTACGGCATCCGCGTCAACACGTTCGCCAACTCGCGCACGGCCTTCGCCTCCCTCAAGGGGAAGCCGTTCGAGGTCTACTCGATCCCGCTGCGCTCCGGAATGAGCGTCGGCATGATGCTCATCTCGGTCGAGCTGTTCATGATGCTGTTCATCATGCTGTTCCTGCCGGGCGACATCGCCGGCTCCTGCTTCATCGGCTTCGCGGTCGGCGAGTCGCTGGGCGCCTCTGCCCTGCGCATCGCCGGTGGCATCTTCACCAAGATCGCCGACATCGGCTCCGACCTGATGAAGATCGTCTTCAAGATCAAGGAGGACGACGCACGGAACCCCGGCACGATCGCGGACTGCACCGGCGACAACGCCGGCGACTCGGTCGGCCCCTCGGCGGACGGCTTCGAGACGTACGGCGTCACGTGCGTCGCGCTCATCACGTTCATCCTGCTGGCTGTCAACAACCCCGCGATGCAGGTCCAGCTCCTCGTCTGGATCTTCGTGATCCGTGCGGTGATGGTCATCGCCTCGTTCGCCTCGTACCAGCTCAACAACCTCGTGGCCAAGGCCAAGTGGGCCGACGCCGACGAGATGGACTTCGATCGTCCCCTCTCCAACCTCGTCTGGCTCACCTCCGCCGTCTCGATCGTGCTGACGTTCCTCACGAGCTACCTGCTCATCAACAACCTGGGCGACGGCACCCTGTGGTGGAAGCTGTCGGCGATCATCTCCTGCGGCACGCTCGCGGGCGCTCTGATCCCCGAGCTCGTCAAGGTGTTCACCTCGACGTCCAGCAAGCACGTCCAGGAGGTCGTGAAGTCCGCGGCCCAGGGCGGAGCCTCCCTCGACATCCTGTCCGGCCTCGTCGCAGGCAACTTCTCGGGCTACTACCTGGGAATCGCGATCGTCGCTCTCATGGGTGGTGCGTTCCTGATCTCCACACTCGGTCTTGGC
>DAIEHO010000023.1 GCA_027353565.1 Propionibacteriaceae bacterium | reverse complement strand
CGACCGAGGCCGTCGCCCAGACCACGCTGCCGGAGGCGACGCAGAGCGCCGAGGTGGATCGGTCCATCGCCGACGAGGTCGGCGCCCGCCTCAGTGCCTTGGGCGTCGAACCGCGCGAGAACACCGACCGTCAGCGCCGCCAGCCACAGCAGAACCAGCCGGCACAGGGCGTCGAGGACGAGGCACGGCAGGCGCAGCGCTCCGAGGAGGAGGAGGCGGGTGGCCGTCGAGGCCGGCGCCGTCGTAACCGCGATCGCCAGAACCGCCGTCAGCGCCCCGGCCAGAGCGGAGGTGCTCCGATCGAGCGATTCGACGCCGAGCCGACCGTCAACGAGGGCGACGTCATCGTCCCGATCCAGGGCATCCTCGACGTCCTCGACAACTACGCGTTCGTGCGCACCAGTGGTTACCTCCCCGGACCGAACGACGCCTATGTCTCGCTGAGCATGGTGAGGCGGTTCGGGCTCCGCAAGGGCGACGTCGTGACGGGTTCCATCCGGCAGCCCCAGGACGGCGAGCGCAAGGAGAAGTTCAACCCGCTGGTCTCGCTCGACACGGTCAACGGGGGCCAGCCCGAGTCCGCACGGAACCGGCCGGAGTTCTCGAAGCTCACCCCGCTCTACCCGCAGGAGCCGCTGCGGCTCGAGAACGCCACATCCGGCATGATCGGGCGGATCATCGACCTCGTCTCGCCGATCGGCAAGGGCCAGCGCGGTCTCATCGTGTCGCCGCCGAAGGCCGGCAAGACGATGATCATGCAGGCCATCGCGAACGCGATCACGACGAACAACCCCGAGGTCCACCTCATGGTCGTGCTCGTCGACGAGCGTCCGGAGGAGGTCACCGACTTCCAGCGCACCGTGACCGGCGAGGTCGTCGCCTCGACGTTCGACCGCCCCGCCGACGACCACACGACGATCGCGGAGCTGGCCATCGAGCGGGCCAAGCGGCTCGTCGAGGCCGGCAAGGACGTCGTCGTACTGCTCGACGGCATCACCCGCCTGGGTCGTGCGTACAACTTGGCCGCCCCGGCGTCCGGACGCATCCTGTCCGGTGGCGTCGACTCGGCCGCGCTCTACCCGCCGAAGAGGTTCTTCGGCGCCGCCCGCAACATCGAGGACGGCGGCTCTCTCACCATCCTCGCGACGGCGCTCATCGAGACCGGCTCGAAGATGGACGAGGTGATCTTCGAGGAGTTCAAGGGCACCGGCAACATGGAGCTCCGGCTCCGCCGCGACCTGGCCGACAAGCGGATCTTCCCGGCCATCGACGTGGATGCCTCAGGCACCCGCCGTGAGGAGCTCCTGCTCGGCCGCGAAGAGCTGGCGATCATCTGGAAGCTGCGGCGCGTGCTGTCCGGCATGGACAACACCGCGGCTCTCGAGATGCTGCTCAAACAGCTGCGCAAGACGACGTCCAACCACGAGTTCCTCGTACAGATCTCGCGCACGACGACCAACTGATCGGGCACCTGATCGGACCCGGTTTGGGACCGGGACCGTCGTGAGGAATAATGGCCAGTCGGCTCCGGTTCACGCCCCGGACGGCTCCTCCGTCCACACCCGGCGACCCGGACCTTGAAACAAGGAGAAACCATGAAGCAGGGGATCCACCCCGACTACGTCGAGACGCAGGTTGTCTGCAGCTGCGGCAACACGTTCACGACGCGGTCCACGGCCAAGAGCGGCCAGATCCACACCGAGGTCTGCGCTGCCTGCCACCCGTTCTACACGGGCAAGCAGAAGATCCTCGACACCGGCGGCCGCGTCGCTCGGTTCGAGCGCCGCTACGCGAAGAAGAAGTAGCACCAGTCGTCTGAGCACCGGGGCGGGGGAATCCCTCGCCCCGGTGTTTGCGCTTGTCACACGTTCGCGACAGAAGGGGTTCCATGGCCGAGGGCACGGACGCACTCGTCGCTGAGCACGCCCAGATCGAGCGACGACTGGCCGACCCGGCCACCCACGGCGACGCCGCGCTGGCGCGACGCCTCGGCCGCAGGTACGCCGAGCTGTCACCCATCGTCGCAGCCTTGGCGGAGCATGCTCGTCTCGTGGACGACCTGGCCGCCGCCAGGGAGCTCGCTGCGGAGGACCGGTCGTTCGAGGCGGAGACGGTGTCCCTGTCGGCCGCGCTCAACGCGTCCACCGAGAAGCTGTCCCGGCTCCTCGCCCCCAGGGATCCCCACGACAGCGCGGACGCGATCATCGAGATCAAATCGGGGGAGGGCGGGGAGGAGTCGGCCCTGTTCGCCGGCGACCTGGTCAAGATGTACAGCCGGTACGCGGAGACCCGCGGCTGGAAGGTCGAGGTCCTGGACAGCCAGGAGACGGACCTCGGCGGCTACAAGTCGATAACGATGACGGTCAAGTCGCCGTCGACGTCGAACCCCGACGCCATGCCGTACGGAGTCCTCAAGTTCGAGGGCGGCGTCCACCGCGTGCAACGTGTGCCCGTGACCGAGTCGCAGGGCCGCATCCATACATCCGCGGCCGGCGTCCTCGTGATGCCGGACATCGACGACGACACAGCCGTCGAGATCGACGAGAACGACCTGCGGGTCGACGTCTACCGCTCATCGGGTCCCGGTGGCCAGGGCGTCAACACGACCGACTCGGCGGTGCGGATCACGCACCTGCCGACCGGCACCGTCGTCTCGTGCCAGAACGAGCGCTCCCAGCTCCAGAACAAGGAGACGGCGATGCGCATGCTGCGGGCACGTCTCGTGACGCTCGCCCAGGAGCAGGCCGCCAGCGCTGCGTCCGCGGCTCGGAAGTCCCAGGTCCGTACGGTCGACCGCTCGGAGCGCATCCGCACGTACAACTTCCCTGAGAACCGCATCGCCGACCACCGCATCGGCTTCAAGGCACACAACCTGGACGTCGTCCTGAACGGCGACCTGCAGCCGTTGCTCGATGCCCTGCACGAGGCGGACCTCGCGGACCGTCTCGAGCACGTGGGCGAGGCCTGACCCGTGTCGTCGGGGGCGAGTGCGGCTGTACGACGGGCGGCGCAGGCCCTGGCCGCGGCAGGCTCGGCCTCGCCCGATGCCGAGGCGAGGACGCTCGTCGCGTACGTGGCAGGTATCGCGCCGGGCCGCCTCCCGCTGGCCGACCCTCTCGACGCCGACACCCTGGACGCCCTCGACGTCGCCGTCGCGCGCCGAGTGGCCGGGGAGCCGGTACAGCACATCACCGGTGTCGCCCACTTCCGTACGACCAGCCTCATCGTCGGGCCCGGTGTCTTCGTGCCGCGCCCCGAGACCGAGACCATGACGGGCTGGT
>DAIEHO010000019.1 GCA_027353565.1 Propionibacteriaceae bacterium | reverse complement strand
GGCGGACTCGTCGCCGTGGTCTCACGGCCACAGCTGAGCGCGGCACTGCTGCTGTCCGATGACGCGGCACTCGCCTGGGTCGTCACGGACATCGTCCCGGCCGTCCGGGCAGCACTGGACGCAGCCGACTGAGCGGCCTGGTCCGGGAGCAGTGGTGGCCCGGCCGGATTGGAGTGGGCCGACCGGGCCCAGCAGACCTGCCACATTGCCTTGGGGAACACTTGGCGGGGGGCGTCTTGGGGAGCCCACCGGTCTGCTGCTCATCGATTGTGTTGCGGAGATCACAGGAACCTCGAACGGAAACGCGGTGCATGCATCGGAAATGACACAGATTTAACGCTCGGCTAGGTATTGGAACGATTCATTCACCGTCAGGCGATGATGCCCCCCAGATGGGTGACTTGCGCCACGTACTCGTCGTATGTCCGTCGGTAGCTCGCCACCCGGTCCAGCGCCGGGCCCAGGCGCCGCAGCCCTTCGAGCACGAACCTCGGTACCGCGTCGAGGACGGTCACCGGATCGACGAGGTGGAGGTCCGCCCCGTGCACCGTGCCCTCGAGTCCCGAGTAGCCGATCTGGATGCACGGGAGCATCACCGACAGGTCGCCCACGTCACCGGCAGCCGCTGAGCCGCCACGGTCGTCGAGGATCGCCTCGACCCCGGGGACCCCGGCGTGGAACGCCTCACGGAACGGCTCTGACAAGGGCCGGTGCTGCCGGAAGGGAAGATAGCCGACCTCGGTCTCGATCTCCGCGACACCCCCGAGCGCGAGCGCGGCCCCCTGCGCCATGGCATCCAGCCTCGCGGAGAGCTCGGACATGTACGCGAGGTCGATCGTCCGCACGTCGGTCGACACCCGAGCCGTGTCGGGGATGACGTTGGTCGTCATCGGCGCCGACGACATGACCGGGTTGAGCCGCGCGAGCACGTCCTCACGCAGCTGCTGGCGTCCGAGTCCGATGGCCGTCTGGTACAGCACCGCCATCGATGCGGCGTTGGCGCCGAGGAAGGGTACGAAACCCGCGTGCGCGGCCCGTCCGTGGAACGTCACGTGCTTGTACGCGAAGCCCGCGAGGTCGCAGTCCAGCTCCACCGTCGGCGTGTCGTACCCGCCGCCCATCGTGTGCGTGAGGACCGCCACGTCGACGTCGTCGAAGACGCCCAGCCGCATCGCCTCGGGCTTCCCGCCGAACCACGCGATCTCCCCGGCGTCGCGCAGCGCGCGCCGTGTGTCCAGGTCGATGTACTCCTCGGCCGGCACGAACACCACGACGAGGTCGAACGCCAGCTCCCAGGGCCTGCTCGCCAGCTCCGCCACCACGGCGCACGCGATGCCGACCTGGGTGTGGTGCCCGCAGGCGTGGACCGCGCCCGTCACCGGGTCTGCCGCGGGGTGTGCCGGAACGACCAGCGCGTCGAGCTCCGCGACCAGTGCCACGGCTCGATCGTGTCCGGGCCCGAGGCGCACGCGGAGGCCCGTACGCGCGAACTCCGTGACCTCGACGCCCGGCGCACGGACCGCCAGGAAGTCACGGACCCGGGCGGAGGTGTACGTCTCCTGGTAGCCCACCTCGGGATGTGCCCAGAGGTCGGCGACGAGCGCCACCACGTCGTCGTAGGCGGCCAGGAGCGGTCGGCTCATCCGGGGTGCGGGTCGGTCGCAGCCGCCCAACGCCTCGCCCGCTCGTCACGTTCTCGTGCCTTCTGGCCCAGCACGATCCCCGCCGCCACGACCACCGCCAGCACAACCAGTCGCTTCATCCCGCCAGCCTAGGCCGCTTCACG
>DAIEHO010000014.1 GCA_027353565.1 Propionibacteriaceae bacterium | reverse complement strand
TACGCGGGCGTGGTGAGGCTCGTGGAGCAGGCGCAGGCGTCCTCGGCACCGTTCGTACGCGTGGCCGACCGGATCGCGGTCGTCTTCGTACCGCTCACCCTGCTGCTGGCCGGGGCGGCGTGGGCGCTCAGCGGGGACCCGGTGCGCGCGGTCGCCGTACTGGTCGTCGCGACGCCGTGCCCGTTGCTGCTCGCGGCACCGATCGCGATCATGGCCGGGCTCTCCCGCGCGGCGCACATCGGTGTCGTCGTCAAGGGCGGCAGCGCGCTCGAGCGGCTCGCGGCCGGGCGCGTCATGCTCTTCGACAAGACGGGCACCCTGACCCAGGGCCGGCCGACCCTCGCCGACGTCGTCACCGCCGGCAGCACAGTGGGATCCGACGATGTCCTGCGTCTGGCGGCCTCGCTCGACCAGGTGTCCCCCCACGTACTGGCCAGCTCGATCGTCACTGCGGCGACGCGGCGCGGCCTGTCGCTCGAGATGCCCGAGGACGTGCACGAGGAGTACGGGTACGGGCTCAGCGGCCGGGTGGGCGCCCGCGACGTGAAGGTGGGTAAGGCCGAATGGATCGTCGGCGACACGGAACCCGCATGGGTGCGCCAGGTGCTTCGGCGCGCGAACCTTGATGGCTCGCTCGCTGTGTTCGTGGGGATCGACGGCGCACCTGCGGGGGGTTTCCTTCTCCAGGACCCGATCAGGTCCGATGCGCCCCGGATGGTCCGTGCGTTGCGCGAGGCCGGGATCAGCCGGGTCGTCCTGGTCACCGGAGACAGGGCCGACATCGCCGACAGCGTGGGCCGCATCGTCGGGGTTGACACCGTACTGGCCGACTGCGACCCGGCCGACAAGCTCGCCGCGATCGAGTCCGAGGCCGTGAACGGCGCGACGATCATGGTGGGCGACGGTGTGAACGATGCCCCCGCCCTTGCTGCGGCAGGGGTCGGCGTGGCCCTGGCTGCTCGCGGCGCTACCGCGTCGTCGGAGGCCGCCGATGTCGTTCTGACGGTCGACAGGGTCGATGCCCTCGCCGACGCCATCCTCATCGCTCGTCGCTCCAAGGCCATCGCCCTGCTGGCGGTCCTCATAGGTATGGGGCTGTCGATAGTCGCCATGCTCGCGGCATCCGCCGGGTTGCTCCCTCCGGCGGTCGGCGCGGTCGTCCAGGAGGTCATCGACGTCATGGCGATAGGGATCGCCCTTCTTGCCGTTCTCCCCGGCAAGGCTCACACGATCGCGATGCCGAAGGCAGACATCGCCATCGCGCAGGGGCTCAAGGCCGAGCACGACGCGGTGCTCGCCATCGTGGAGCAGATCCGCACGGTGGCCGACACCCTGTCCACCGAGAACTGCGACCTCGGTCCGTCGCACGCCCTGTTCGACAGGCTTGCGGGAGAGCTTCTCCCGCACGAGCGGGCAGACGAGGCGCGGCTCCTGCCGCTGGTGAACCGAGCACTGGGCAGCTCCGACTCAACGGCCGCGATGAGCCGTACCCACGCCGAGATCGAGCACCAGGTCGGTCGGCTGCGGCGGCTGCTCACCGACCTGGACAACGACACGGTCCAGCCGGAGGACGTCGTCGAGCTCCGGCGGCTGCTGTACGGGCTGTACGCAGTCCTGCGCCTCCACAACGCCCAGGAAGAAGAGGGCGCGTTCAGCCTCGTGCCCACGAAGGGCCGGTCCGGCGACTAGCAGAGCCCCCGGTCTGCCTGAGAACAGTCCATGGTGCTCATGACCCCCAGCCGAAGGAGCTGCCGCCTGATCACGAGTCAGGTGGTCCGACGTGGTGCGGGTCGACACTGACCCACACCGCGTCGGCCGCGCCGATGGCGATCTCGACACGATCCGCATGCTCACCGGTTGCGCTCGAGCGAGAGACCGACACCGAACCAACCACCGGGCTCCGCCCATCCAGGTGGACGTGCGTCCCGACGGCGATCTGCCGCTCCTCCAGGTACTGCAGAATCTCAGGCTCGTGATCCGAGATGCGAATGACGCGTGCCTCGGTGCCAGGGTCGACCTCACTCAGACGTGCTGCCGAGCTGCGCTCGGAGCTCCTCGCGATGGTGCCATCCGCGCGAGGGATCGGGTCCCCGTGCGGGTCGAAGGCGGGGTGGCCGAGCACCTGGTCCATCCGGTCGAGGACGACGTCGGACACGGCGTGCTCGAGGGAGTGCGCCTCGGCGTGGACCTCGTCCCAGCCAAGCCCCAGACGCTCCACCAGGTAGGTCTCCAGGACGCGGTGCCGCCGCACGACCATGATGGCGATCTCCTGGCCGACGGGGGTGAGGCCGATGCTCCCGTACGGCTGGTAGTCGATCAAGCCGTCACGTGCCAGCTTCTTCAGGTTGGCCGACACGGACGACGGCGTGACGGCCAGGGATGCCGCGATCCCGTTGGTCGAGACCGAGCCGTCGGGCCACTCCTGCGCCTCCCAGATGATCTTGAGGTAGTCCTCCGCCATCTTCGAGACGCGTTGACCTTCCATGCATTGATCCTATGAGGGCTGCGCCTGTCTGGACCCCTCCGTTGCGTGCCACGAAACCCAGCACTCCCACGTCACGGCGCTCAGCCGGGCGACCAGCTCCATGCCCTCCGTGTGCGGGAGTTCTGAGGTCGTGCAGACCGCGAGTACGTACGCGGGCGTGGCGGCCGGGCGCACGAGCGCCACATCGTGTTTCACGCCGGTCACCCAGCCGCCCTTGCTCGCGCTCCAGACATCTGCGGGCAGCCCGGCCGGGATCATGTCGCGGTGGGTCTGGCGGGTGAGGATCCCGAGGGCGGTCGCGCTGTCAGCGTCGGTGCCGGCCTCGATCGTGGACATCAGCGTGGCCAGTGCGGATGCCGTCACCCGGTTGGTGATCCCCGCGTCCTCGGCCGCCGTGTCCCCGATGAGGCGCTCGACGCGGAACCCCGCGCCGAGGCCGAGACCGGCCAGGTAGCGGCGTACGGACTCGAACCCGATCCTCTCGAGGACCAGGTCGCTGGCGAGGTTGCCCGAAACGGTGATCATGCGGTCGGCGAGGTGTTGCAGGTCCGCCCCGGAGCCGAGCAGCGCCCACGTCTCGTCGTCCTGGTCGTCATGCTGGTGGATCCGGAACGTGCCGCCGGCCGCGCTCGGGAACACGTCGTGGACGACGACGCTGCCGAGCGCCGCGGGAGCAGCCGTACGGTCGTGGAGCAGGGCCATCAACGTCGGCAGCTTGATCGTGCTCGCGGGGTAGTGCGGGGCGTCGGGGTCGCGGGAGGCCACGCGTCGTCCCGCGGAGCGCAGGTCGAGGGAGAAGATGCCCGGGATGGCGTCCACGACCTCGGCCCATGCGGCTTCCAGCTGCTCGGCGAGCGACATGTCAGTCCCGGTCGGCGAGGAACTCGGCCAGGGCAGAGACGGCTCGGTCCACGTCGTCGCTGGTGCTGTACGGGGCGAGGCCGAGGCGGAGACCGCCGTCGTCGTCGATGCCGAGCCGCCGGTACGGCTCGTACGCGTAGAACTGTCCGGCGGGCGCGAGGACGTCGCGCTCGGCGAGGAACAGGTACGCGTCGCGGGTCCTCCGCCCCGGAAGGCTCAGGAGCAGCGTCGGGGTGCGGCGAGCGGCGCGGGAGTGGACGACCACACCGGGAAGAGCGGCCAGCCCGGCCTCGAGACGCTCCCGCAGGGCACGCTCGTGCTCGTCGATGGCGCTGAACGAGCGTCGGAGCTGCTCGCGTCGGGTCGTGGCGTCGCCCGGTGCGATCGCCGCCAGGAAGTCGACGGCTGCCGTGGCCCCGGCGAGCGTCTCGTACGGGAGTGTCCCGAGCTCGTACCGCTCCGGAACCTTCGTGCTCGACGGGAGCAGCTTGTCGGGCCAGAACCGCTCCAGGAGAGCCGGGTCCGCGCCGAGAACACCGCAGTGGGGGCCGAGGAACTTGTACGGGCTGCAGACCACCATGTCGGCACCGAGAGCGACAGGGTCGACGAGCTCGTGGGCGGCGTAGTGGACGGCGTCGACGTACACGAGGGCGCCGACGGCGTGCGCCGCGTCGGACACGACGCGCACGGGCGGCATCGTACCGATGAGGTTCGACGCGCCGGTGATGGCGACGAGGCGGGTGGCCGGGGTGAGGGCGTCGCCCAGGCTGTCGAGGTCGAGCTCGCCGGACTGCGGGTCGATGTCGATCCAGCGGACGGCCGCTCCGGCTGCCTCCGCCGCCTGCACCCAGGGGCGTACGTTCCCGTCGTGGTCCAGCCGCGACACCACCACCTCGTCCCCGGGGCCCCACGTCTTCGCGATGGCGCGCGACACGTCGTACGTGAGCTGCGTCGCGCTCCGCCCGTACACGATGCCGTCGGCGGGGAAGCCGAGCAGATCCGCGAACGCCGCCCTGAAGGCAGCGACCGCGGCGTCGGCGTTGCGCTCGGAGGCGCCGACCGTTCCCCGGTTCGACAGCGGCCCCGTCAGCGTCGCCATGATCGCCTCGCCGACCATCGTCGGCGTCTGCGTCCCACCCGGCCCGTCGAAGTGGGCCACACCCGACGCCAGGGAGGGGAAGTGGTCGCGCAGCGCGGCGACGTCGTAGGTCATGGGATCTCCTGTTCGGCTGTCGCTGCGACAGTCTAGGGAGCGCCACGAGGTCAGGCGGGGGTGTTCCAGAGGTCGTGCCAGGTGACGCCGAGGTCGGCGAGCATCATGCGCAGGAGCGGGAGGCTGATCCCCACGACGTTGTGGGGGTCTCCCTCGATGCCGGTGATGAACGGGCCGCCGTAGCCGTCGATCGTGAAGCCTCCGGCCACCACCTCGGGCTCGCCGGTTGCGGCGTACGCACGGATCTCATCGGCCGACAGGTCGGCGAAGTGGACGAGGGTCTCGGCGTTCCTGTTCGTGCTGCGCACCTCGCCGCCCCGGCTGACGATGACATGGTGCCCGGTGACGAGCAGGCCGGTCGACTCGGACAGCCGGGTCCACAGCTCGGCTGCGTTCTCGGGCGAACCCGGCTTCCCGTACGTGACGCCGTCGACCTCGAGCATGGAGTCACAGCCGACGATGACGACATCGTCGGACGGCAGGACCTCCGTCGCGACCGCCTCGGCCTTCCGCTTCGCGAGCTCGGCGACGAGCTCGTGGATGTCCTCGGTCTGTACGAGCGACTCGTCGACGTCGGACACGACGACCGTGGGATGGACGCCCGCACGCCTCAGTGTCTCGAGACGGGCGGGTGACGCCGAGGCGAGGACGAGCCGCATCAGTGCGTGCCGAAGATGCCGCCGAGGATCTCGTCGACGATGCTGCTGCTGCTCTGCGGCTGCGCTGGGTGATCCTCACCCGGTGCGCCGGGCGTCTCGTCACCGGACTGCAGCTCCCGGTCACCGCTGGGAGGGGCCGTCTCGGTGACGTCGCTCGGCTGCGGCTCGTCCATGGCCCCACCCTGCATCGGGTCGGCCGTCTGACCCGGGTGCCCTGCGTCGAGGATGGGAGCGACGCCGCCGCCCGAGAGGATGCCGCCGAGGATGGTTCCCAGGGGTCCGCTGCCGGAGCCGCCGGGCTCCGAGACGGGGACCTTCTTCGCGAGGTACGCGAGCACGACCGGGGCCAGGATCGGCAGCAGCTGGTTCACCAGGCCGCCGTTCGCACCGGTCGTCTGTCCGACCGCGTGCGCGAGCTGCGTGGACTGGTCGCCGAAGATGTGCTGCACGATCTTGGCCCCGTCGGTCGTGTCGACGTCGGTGAGGTCGACGGAACCGGAGTCGAGCAGGGTGGACGAGCTGTGCTGGGCGAGGGCACCGGCCACAGCCTGCTCCTGACCCTGGTCTGCGTTGTGCTGGAGCCCGCCGATCAGCGACGGGATGGTCGCCGCCGCGGCCTGAGCCGCGGCCTGCGGGTCCACGCCGAGCTGCGTCGCGAGCTGGGAGAGGGGGAGCTGGCCGAGGAGCTCCTCGACGGCGGAAGTGCTCACTGTGGTCCTTTCGATGGGGGTCGAGCGGTGGAGCCGGAGATCACCAGCGGTACGTGGACCGCCACGCGTCGCGTCCGAGTTTCACAGGCTCGCGGACGACACGCCAGTACGAGCCCCAGGACATCGGGGGCATGCCGCCGACGTCCCGGGCCTGACGGGCATCCGCCATCGTGGCGGACAGCACCGCGAGCACGGCTGCGAGCTCGTCGTCGGAGGGGTTTCCGCCGACGACCGAGAACGCCGGGTCCGTGCTCATAGCGGTATGTTCCCGTGCTTCTTCGGGGGCATCGACTCGCGTTTGGTCCGCAGCAGCCGCAGCGCCCGGATCACCGACGCGCGCGTCTCGTGCGGATGGATGACCTGGTCGATGTAGCCGCGCTCGGCCGCGATGAACGGGTTGGCCAGCGTGTCGTTGTAGTCCTCGACGAGCTCCTTGCGCTTGGCCACGGGATCGTCTGCGGCGGCGAGCTCCTTGCGGTACAGGATGTTGACCGCGCCCTCGGCGCCCATCACGGCGATCTGTGCGGTCGGCCAGGCGAGGTTGATGTCGGCCCCGAGGTGCTTCGACCCCATCACGTCGTAGGCGCCGCCGTACGCCTTGCGCGTGATGATCGTCAGCAGGGGGACGGTCGCCTCCGAGTACGCGTACAGCAGCTTCGCGCCGCGTCGGATGATGCCCTTCCACTCCTGGTCGGTGCCGGGCAGGAAGCCGGGCACGTCCACGAACGTCATCACGGGGATGTTGAAGCAGTCGCAGGTGCGGACGAACCGCGCCGCTTTCTCGGAGGCGTCGATGTCGAGGCAGCCGGCGAACACCATCGGCTGGTTG
>DAIEHO010000010.1 GCA_027353565.1 Propionibacteriaceae bacterium | reverse complement strand
AGCACGGGCCGACGAGGCCCTCGAGTCCCGCGAACCGGTGGATATCGGGCCGGTCGGCGAGGTGACTCACAGCGAGTCCCGTGAACTCGTGGTTGTCAGCCTCCGGGACGCGCCCATAGCCACGACTTCACGGGAGTGGCTCGGGATCAGCGCGGGGGCGCCAGCGAGAACGACGACTTCACGGGAGTCAGCCCCTCCCCGACGCCCCGTTCGGGGGATCAGCGGTAGAACGTGAAGATCGGCTCGCCCGGTCGCAGGGGTTCGGGACGTGTGGCCAGCCGCTCGACCCCGACCCTCATGCCCGTCCCCTCGATCCACTCGTCGCAGGCGACCTCGGCGAATCCCGCGTCAGCGAACCAGCGTCGGATGTCCGGCCCGAGGTCGGGATCCTGGGCGCCGCGCGTCCACAGGACGGTCGCGTTCGGCGCGCAGAACTGACGCGAGGTGTGGACGAGCCGCTCGATGTCGGCCGCCGAGATGTTGCCCATGATGCCGCTGAGGAGAACGAGGTCGGCGGGTACGAGACCGACGTACGCGCTTGTCGTACCGGCATCGGCCTCGACGACCGTGAAGCCCACGCCCAGTCGGGCGATCCAGTCACGGGCCACGGCCGCGTTCGTCGGGTCACGCTCGACGAGGGCGCCCGTGACCCGGGTCCGGTCCTCCACCCGCTGCTCGAGGACGCCGAGGATGTCGTGGCCCTGGCCGGCGCAGGAGCTCAGGACGCGGACGGGCCCGGGCGTCCGGTCGAGCCACGCGGAGATCTGTGTCTGCACCTGACGCAGGCGAGCGGACAAGCTCGAGGTGGGGTCACCGTACGCGTCGTGCCAGGCGACGTAGTCGCGGAGCCGCGGGCTGTCGGGTGTGCCACCCTGGTCGTCGGACATGCCGCCGACCGTACATCCGGCGCCTACAGTGTGCGGCGTGGCCGAGCGAGAGGACAGCGTCGTACGGAGCGTTCTCGGCTGGTACGAGACGAACGCGCGCGACCTTCCCTGGCGCCGGCCCGACGCGACCCCTTGGGGGATCCTCGTCTCCGAGGTCATGCTGCAGCAGACGCCTGTCGCGCGGGTTGTCGGGCCGTGGACGGCATGGATGGACAGGTGGCCGACACCGGCCGCGCTCGCCGCCGAGCCGTCGGGGGCGGCTGTGGCGGCCTGGGGTCGCCTGGGCTATCCGCGACGTGCCCTGAGGCTGCACATGGCGGCGGTGGCGATCGCGGAACGCCACGACGGGGACGTTCCGCGGACCTACGACGAGCTGCTCGCTCTTCCCGGGGTCGGCGACTACACCGCCGCGGCCGTGGCTAGCTTCGCGTTCGGGGCACGACACACGGTGGTCGACACCAATGTCAGGCGGGTGCTGGCACGGGTCGCTGCGGGGATCGCCGACCAGCCGCCCTCCGTCGCGTCCCGCCGTCTGGCGGAGTCGTACGTGCCCGTCGCCGCGGAGGCGCCGCGTTGGGCGGTGGCGTCGATGGAGCTGGGTGCGCTCGTCTGTACCGCCCGCTCCCCTAGCTGCGGCTCCTGCCCGATCGCGGACCTGTGCGCCTGGCGCGCGGCGGGCTGTCCCACCCTGGCTGTCCCCGTGCGAGCCGCCCAGTCGTGGCACGGCACGGACCGGCAGTGCCGCGGAGCGCTGCTGGCGGCCGTACGGGAGGCTGCGGGACCGGTCCCTCGCCAGACGCTCCTGTCGGGCTGGCCAGAACTCGACCAGGCCGATCGCTGTCTGTCAGGGCTAGTCTGCGAGGGTCTGCTGCACGGCGGCGAGACGATCAGCTTGTAGGAGGTCGTCGAAGGTCGTTCCGGTCAACCGGGTTGATCATGGGTTAACAGTTGCCGACGAGACGGTGAGGAATCGCCGGAGAGCCCATCCGTACGCGACAAGAACGACATGCAGGTGATGTGATCGAGCCCGTCCCCATGGAGGTCCGCTTGTCCGCAGCAGTGTCCGCACCGCGTCGTCGGCGCGGGTCTCACCGCGCCCGACGCGACGCACTCGTGTTCCTGGCGATGGCGCTCCCGAACCTCATCCTCGTGGGAGCCTTCACG
>DAIEHO010000147.1 GCA_027353565.1 Propionibacteriaceae bacterium | reverse complement strand
CGACGTGATGTGCCTGGCCGTTCTCGTTCTCTCGGGCGCCGCCGGGCGCGCGATGTCCGCGCGCGGGCGCGGCTCGATCATCAACATCGGCTCGTCGTCGGGCATCATCACCACCGGCAACTACTCAGCCGTCAAAGCCTGGGTGAACACCTATACCGAGGGCCTGGCGAACGAGCTGCGCGGTACGGGTGTCACGGTCACCGCGGTACTGCCCGGCTGGGTGCACACGGAGTTCCACGAGCGAGCGGGCATCAACGCGTCCAAGCTGCCCGACGTGGTGTGGCTCAAGGCCGACGAGCTCGTCCGTGAGGCCCTCGACGACAACGCCAAAGGCAAGGTCATCTCTGTGCCCAGCAAGCGGTGGAACACGGCATTATGGATCGGCAGGCACCTGCCTCGTTCCACGATCCGGGCACTGTCGCGAAAGCTCTCCAACTCGAGGAAGTCCTGATGGCTGAGGCTGACAGGGGGCGCTACCAGTCCGAGATCTTCGCAGGGGTGCGGTTCGTCTCCCAGGAGCTGCTGCTCAAGCCGTTCATCTGGCGCATCCTCAAGGTCAACATCCACGGGCTCGCGAACATCGAACCTCTGGAAGCGCCGTTCGTCGTTGTGGCGAACCACTCGTCGCATCTCGACGCCCCCCTGGTGGTCGGCTCGCTGCCCCGCCGTCTGACGAAGTTCCTCGCAACCGGCGCCGCGGCCGACTACTTCTACGCGTCGAAGATCAAGTCGCTGTCGACGGCGCTGGTCGCGAACACGTACCCGATCGAGCGTCGCGGACTGCGTACCCGCAAGGGTCTCTCGAAGCAGCTGCTCGCCGACGGGGTGCCGCTGCTGATCTTCCCCGAGGGTACGAGGTCGCGGACGGGCGCCATGGGCCCGTTCACCCCCGGAGTGGCGGCACTGTGCATCTCGCACAACGCTCCGTGCGTACCGATCGCACTCGTGG
Source organism: Propionibacteriaceae bacterium (assembly GCA_027353565.1). Taxonomy (GTDB): domain Bacteria; phylum Actinomycetota; class Actinomycetes; order Propionibacteriales; family Propionibacteriaceae; genus Fen-668. The sequence goes on along the minus strand of DAIEHO010000147.1, from coordinate 7,581 downwards.
GCGCGTTCGCGGCCTGGCCGTACGGGCAGGGGCACCTGCCCCGTGGACGCCCTGAGGTGCACGTCGTCATCGGTCACCCCCTCACCCCTGCGCCCGGCGAGATCGCCCGGCAGTTCAACGAGCGCATGCGCCGGACCGTACAGCAGCTTCACGACTCGACGGCCAGGGCCTATGGCTTACCTACCCTGGACGACTACGCTCGGGCAGTCTCGTTGCGTCAGGCGTCGGTGCCGTCCGCAGTGAGCCCTGTGACACCACCACACGCAGATGACGATGGCGGGACACCCGCCGGCAAGGACGATAAATGAGCGAGAACGGGACCCGCCGCGTCGGACCGGCTTCGGTGAAGCAGCAGAAGTGGTGGGGCTGGGGCGCCGAGGGCATCGAGTTCTCCTTCGCCGACAAGCCCAAGTTCGCACCGTTCGTCATGGACGTGATCGGCGTCGACGTCACGAAGCCGGCACCCCGTGTGGCTGCGTTGTCGACGTACGACATCCCCGCGTCGCAGCTGACAGACGGCCTGCGCGCCGCCCTCGTCGAGGGGATCGGCGAAGAGAACGTCGTCGACGACGACGAGTACCGAGTCATCCATGCGTTCGGACGGGGCGTCCGCGACCTCGTACGCGTCCGCCGTGGTGAGTTCGGGCGCCTCCCCGACGTCGTCGTCTACCCGGGATCCGAGGACGACGTGGCCACGATCGTCGCCGCCGCCACGGCCGCCGACGCGGTCGTCATCCCGTACGGCGGCGGGTCCAACATCGTGGGCGCCCTCGAGGCCGTGCCGACGGAGACCCGTCAGGTCATCAGCATCAACATGGGCCGGATGAACAAGGTCCTGGACATCGACGAGGCCTCCGGTCTCGCCCGCATCGAGGCCGGGGTGCTCGGGCCGGACATGGAGATCCAGCTCAACGCCAAGGGCTGGACGCTCGGCCACTTCCCCGACTCGTTCATGTGGTCGACGCTCGGCGGCTGGATCGCCACGCGCTCCTCCGGGATGCAGTCCGACAAGTACGGCGACATCGCCGACATCACGCGCGGGCTGCGCATGGTCATGGATGGCCAGGTGCTCGTGCTGCGGCCGCTGCCGTCGTCCTCGTCCGGGCCGTCCGTGCGCGAGATGGTCCTCGGCTCCGAGGGCCGGCTCGGCATCATCACCGAGGCCACGGTCAACGTGCACCGGCTCCCGCCCGTACGCGAGATCCAGGCGTACTTCTTCCCCACGTACGACGCGGGGCTCGAGGCCATGACGGAGCTGGCCGCCTCGGACGCGGCCCCGTCGATCACCCGGATCATGGACGCGGCGGAGACCGCGTTCTCGATGGCGAACGGCAAGAAGTCCAGCCGGGTCTCCCACCTCATGAACCGCGCGGTGCAGGAGGTCATGACCCGCAAGGGCTGGGACCTGGAGAAGATCGCACTGGGGTTCATCGGCTACGAGGGCACGCCAGTCCACGTGCGGTACGAGAAGGGGCTCGTCGGCAAGATCATCAGCCGCAACGGCGGCATGAGCGTCGGCAAGGGGCCGGGCGCGCTGTACGACCAGAAGAAGTACGACATCCCCTACATCCGTGACTTCCTGCTCGACCGCGGCATCCCGGCCGACGTGTCGGAGACCGCGACGCCGTGGCGGCTGCTGAAGACGATGCACGACAAGACCGTGGCCGCGGCGTACAAGGCGATGGAGGAGGCGGGCGTGCAGGGGTTCGTCATGTGCCACCTGTCACACAGCTACCACTCCGGCGCCTGCCAGTACTTCACGTTCGCGATCAACGACTCGACCGAGCACAACATGGAGTCGTACGACCGTGTGAAGCGGGCCATCCAGCAGTCGTTCATGGACAACGGCGGCACCGTGTCGCACCACCACGGCGTCGGCGAGGAGCACAGTCCCTGGCTCGACCAGGACATCTCCCCCGCGGGCGTCTTCATCCAGCGCAAGCTCTTCGAAGGCGTCGACCCCGACCAGCGCTTCAACCCGGGCAAGATCATCCACGAGGGGCTTCCCGGCATCTCCAGCAACTCCGTACAGCCCGGATAGCACCGCCCGCACGCAGCGCGCGTGACGCGGCGTCCGTGCTGGGCTGGTGCCGCATCACATGCCGTACAGGTGGGTGTGGTGCGAAGCCTGTTCACCGGGCCGTGAGCGCTTGGGGACGCTACGGCCCGGTTCACGGGCATACCCGCTCATCGGACGGGAGGTCGGTGCTTGGGGACACCGTCTCCGCTCCAGCAGAAGGCGTTGGGGCGCCTGTGTTACCGCTGTACCGAGACCTGCGTCGCAACGTGTGGGTCGATCGCTGTGACCAGCGGGACCGTGACGGCTAACAGGGCGGCAAGGAGGCCGAGAACGAGCGTGGTACGGGCCGCCGGGCCGGGAAGAGCTTCCCTGATTGCCGCCAGAAGACTGCCGTTCGACACCATGTCGCCTCACCTCCTCGAGACGTGAGTTTTCCCTTGTGGGCCTGGGCGAGGTGGGGTTCGTGAGGGACTTCTCATGGACCTTCGGAAACCTGCTCCGCGCCGCAGCCGGTAGATTCGCCCCGTGAGCATCCGGGTCCAGCCGATCAGCGCCAGCGAACACCTCGGCTACATCGCCGCGCGCGGCACCGCGAGCTTCCTCCAGACGCCCGCCTGGGGCACGGTGAAGAGCGAGTGGAGGCACGAGAGCCTGGGCTGGTACGACGGCGACCTGCTCGTCGGAGCGGGGCTCGTGCTCTATCGGGACCTTCCGAGGATCGGCCGCTCGCTCGCCTACCTCCCCGAAGGCCCGATCCTCGACTGGTCGTCGCCTCAGGCGACGAGCCTGCTGGACCCGCTGGTCACGTACGTGTCGGGCCGCGGTGCGTTCGCCGTCCGGATCGGGCCCACGATCGTGTGGCGCCGGTGGGGTACGGAGTCGATCAAGCGCGCCATCGCCGACGACCGCGTCATGAGGCTGACGCAGGTCGGGGCGGACGCCGTCGACCCGGCTGCGACGCGCCTGCGCGGCCAGCTGCGGCACCTCGGCTGGCTCCCCCAGCACACCGACGAGGGCTTCGCAGCGGGTCAGCCCGAGTTCAACTTCCAGCTGCCGCTCGCCGGCAGGACGCCCGAGCAGCTGCTCAGCGGCATGAACCAGCTCTGGCGGCGCAACATCAAGAAGGCGGAGAAGTCCGGCGTCGAGGTGACGCTGGGGCGCCGCGAGGACCTCGCGCTCTTCCACGAGCTCTATCTGGAGACCGCCTCGCGGGACGGGTTCACCGGCCGTCCCCTGTCGTACTTCGTGCGCATGTGGGACGCGCTCACGGACGAGGACCCGGACCGGATCCGTCTGTACCTGGCGCACCACGAGGGCGACCTCGTCGCTGCGACGACATGGGTACGCGTCGGGACGCACGCCTGGTACTCGTACGGCGCGTCCTCGAACACCAAGCGCGACGTACGGGGGTCGAACGCGATCCAGTGGCGCATGATCACCGACGCGCTCGCCGCAGGTGCGACCGTGTACGACCTGCGCGGCATCACCGAAGGCGTGGGCGCGGACGACCCCGAGATCGGGCTCATCCAGTTCAAGGTGGGCACGGGCGGCGAGGCGGTCCAGTACCTGGGCGAGTGGGACCTCCCGATCAACCGGGCGCTGTACGCCGCGTTCAGGGCCTACCTCGATCGCGGGCGCTACCTGTCCGCGGCGCGGCGCCTGCTTCGGCTGCCCACACGCTCCGTGCTGATGGTGCGGCGACGGTTCGCGCGCAGCGCGCCGACGATGCCGCTCCCACCGGAGGGCGTCGGCCGTCCCGCCCCGAAGACAGACCTGGAGGCCTGAGATGAGCGTCGTCCTGCGCGTACCTGCCGCTGACTGGCGCGCCCACCAGCGTCGGGTCCAGGCTGCCACGCCGGGCCTGGTACCGGTCGCGAAGGGCAACGGGTACGGCTTCGGGCTCGCGCGGCTTGCCGCGGAGGCGGCCGCGCTCGGCGTCGACAGCCTCGCTGTCGGGACGCCGGCCGAGGTCGCGGCGGTCAGGGACATCTTCCCCGGCCGCATCGTCGTGCTGCAGCCGTGGCGGCCGGGCGAGCCCGGCGCCGAGGACCTGCTGGCCGATGAACGGGTCATCCATACGGTCTCCCGGGTCGCCGACCTCGAGCACCTGTCCGCGAGCGGCCGGCGGCCATCCGTACTGCTCGAGCTGCTCACGTCCATGAAGCGTCATGGGCTGACCGTGTCCGAGCTCACCGAGGTGCGCCGAGTGCTCGCGGATGACAGCGTCGATGTCGTGGGATGGACCGTCCACCTGCCGATGCCGGCCGCAACCGGCGGCAACGCCGCCGAGGCGGAGCGGCTCGGCAAGGCCGGTCTGGCCGTACGGACGGCACCCCTCTGGTTCAGCCACCTCACCGGCGCCGACTACGACCGGCTCCGCGCCACGTTGTTCACCCAGACTCGACTGAGGATCGGTACGGAGCTGTGGCTGGGCGGCTCCGTCGGACGCCGAACCCTCGCCACCGTCCTGGACGTGCACCCGGTGAAGCGTGGCGAGAGGGTCGGCTACTGGCAGCGGACCATGCCGGCTGACGGGTCGGTCGTGGTGGTCTCAGGAGGCACGGCGCACGGGGTCGCGCTGGAAGCGCCCACGTCGGCGGCAACAGGTCGCCAACGCCTCATCTCTGCCGTCAACGGCTCGGTCGAGGCGCTCGGCTGGGCCCTCAGCCCGTTCACGATCGCCGGCAAGAAGCGCTGGTTCGTCGAGCCCCCGCACATGCAGGCCTCGATGGTGTACGTCCCCGGCTCGAAGAGCATCCCCGCGATCGGCGACGAGATCCCCGTCCAGCTCCGCCTCACGACGGCGACGGTCGATGAGGTCGTGCTCGAGGACTGAGCGTCGTGGTCGTGAGCGCGCGTGGCGCTGCGGCGACTGAGCCGCATGCGCCATGACGTGCGAAGACCGCCATCCTCGACTGGGGGTCGAGGATGGCGGTCCAGCCGCCTCAGCCGCCGATGTAGTATCCGGCGATGTCGGCGACGACCTGGGTGCTGGTTCCGGAGCCGTTGTGGAGCTTGAGGCTGCCGTCGGTGCCGACCTGGACGATCACGAGGTTGGGGATCGTCGTGTTGGCGGCCGACCAGTTCAGGTTCGACGCGGTCGGCCACGGTTCCGTACCCGGGTAGACCGTCAGGAAGCCCGCTGAGGTGGTCTCGGTGACCGTGGTGTTGACCACCACTGCCGAGACACCACTGGCGGGGATGCCGCCGGCGCCCAGGATGGGCACGGTGCGGTCGCTCAGTCCTGCGACAGGACTGGAGCTGCGCGTGTCGAGGACACGGGCCGGGGCCAGTGCCACGAACGTGCCGGGCAGGGTCGCGGTGCCGCCGAGGTAGTAGCCGGCGACGTCGACGACGACGTTGGCGGTGCCGGGTCCGGACTGGAACACCGACACCTTGCCATTGTCACCGACCTGGACCGTGACGAGGTTCGGGATCGTCAGCCCGGGCACCCAGTTCAGGTTGGATGCCGTCGGACGGGTCGTGCCCGACGGGAACACCGTCAGGAAGCCCGTGGCCGTGGTGTCGGTGACCGTCGTGTTGAGCACGACCGCGGACACGTTGGTCGCGGGAACACCACCCTGGCCGAGGATCTGAAGATCCCGGGTTTCGGCGTAGGCCAGCGGTCCGCCGGTGGTCCTGGTGTCGAGGATGCGGGCGGGGGTGAGGCTCGTGAACGCGCCGGCGGCGGTGACGGTGCCGTCGATGTAGTAGCCGGCGACGTCGACGATGACCTGAGCCGTACCCGGGCCCGACTGGAACAAGTCGATCTGCCCGTTCGTACCGACCTTGACCGTCACGGCGTTGGGGATGGTTGCCCCGGACTTCCAGTTGAGGTTCGAGGCCATCGGCCGCGCATCCCCACTCGCGGACACCGTGAGGTAGCCGCTGCTCGTCGTGTCCGTCACGGTCACGTTGAGAACGACCGCCGACACACCGGTCGAGGGAACTCCGCCAACACCGGTCACCTGCAGCGAACGCGTCGCACCCGAGCCCAACCTCGGACCGGACACCCGCGTGTCCAACAACCGCGACGGCGATACGGGCTGGAAGGTCCCCGGCGTCGCGCCCACCGTCTGGGTGGCAGCGGATACGGCGGTCTCCGTCGTATAGCCGTCCTCCGTCGCCGTGACCTTCACGGTCACTGTGTGACCCAGGTCACCGGGGGCCAGCGTGTAGGTGGAGCTCGTCGCGCCTGCGATCGGACCCACCTCCGTGCTCCACTCGTACGCGAACGCCACCTCGGCAGGCAGCCAGCCCGACGGCGTCGCCGTCAGGACAGAGCCCACCAGCGCCGAGCCGTCCACCGAGACGGACCCGACAGTCATCGAGCCGAGCGCGACCGCTGCGGTGGCGGCGGAGGTCAGCGTCGCCGACCTGTACCCGTCGGCCGAACCGGTCACCGCAACCGTCACCGTGTGTCCGACATCCGCGGACGTCGGCGAGTACGACGAGTCCGTCGCCCCAGCGATGGCGCCCGCCTCCGTGTTCCACTGGTACGCCAGGCTGGCTCCGGTAGGCGTCCACGAACCTGCGTCCGCCACCAAGGTGCCGCCGACAACCGGTGTCCCCGAGATGGTCGGCGTGGTGCCGGTGACTCCGAGGAAGGACTCGGCCACGCAGCCGCTCACCGCGGAGACCAACGACGACTGGTCCGCCGTCGAGTTGGTGCCCAGGTGCAGGCCCTCGGTCAGCAGTGCGTTCCCCGGGAACAGCGAGCCCATGTCGGCCAGAGGGATCGGCTGGCTCTGCGACCCCGGACCGGACACGATCTTGCTCGTCCATACCAACGTCGACTGAGTCACTGTGAACGTACCGGCGTCACCAGCCACCCAGCCATTCATGTACGGCTCGGCGACGATCGTCGCGTACCCCGTCGTCCCGTACCGGTGGATCTCCCACACCATCGCCACCTGGTACCCACTGGCCGCCGTGATCGTCATCGACGAGTCCACGATTCCCTGCAGGTTCCCGCTCAGCGGGTGGTAGTAGTTCACCGACAACTTGTTCGGCCCCGCGAACAGCAACCCACCCGGAGTCACCTGCGGAGCAGCATCCTCCGTGAACCAGGCGCCGGTCGGGGCACACGCCACGGGCGCCACGGCTACGGCCGTCGTCGCCGGCGAGGTCGCCGTCGCAGTGGTGTAGCCGCTTGCAGAACCCGTGACCGTGACGGTCAGGGTGTGGCAGAAGTCGCCGACCACCGGGGTGTAGGTCGAGGTCGTCGCCCCTGTGATGGGACCCGCCTCGGTGCTCCACTGGTAGCTGAGTGCAACATCGGCGGGCGTCCACGAGCCGGGCTCAACGACGAGCGTTCCTCCGACCACGGGAGAGCCCTTAATGCTGGGAGTCCCGGCCGAGACCTGGCCCTCCTGAACGACGGGGGTTGCCGCCGACAGCGCTGTTGCAGGCGCATAGCCGGTGGCCGTGCCGGTGATCCTCACCGTGAGCTGGTGGCCCACGTCAGATGCTGTGGGCTGGTACGAAGCCCCGGTTGCGCCCGTGATCGGACCCGCCTCGGTGCTCCACTCGTACGCCATCGACACGTCAGCAGGCGTCCA
>DAIEHO010000373.1 GCA_027353565.1 Propionibacteriaceae bacterium | reverse complement strand
GCCTCGGGGGCACAGGAGTAATCCTGTGCCCTCGTTGAGTCTCCGGCCGTGGACTCGGTGTCTGGTGAGGCGCAGCAGTGACCTCCGACGAGCTCCAGGCCCGTACCGCAGGGCCCGGCCCGGCTCGCTGCGCCACGTCCGTGTCCGGCCACCATCTCGGACCGGCTCCTCCTGACGCCGGTCCCGGCGACACGCGACCTAGAGGGCGAGCCCCAACGCGAAACCGCCTGCAGCACCGAGCAGCGCCAGGCACAGCTGCAGCACTCCGAGGCCGACGGCGAGCCGGAAGCGGCCCTGCTGGATGAGTCGTACGGTCTCGAAGGAAGTCGTCGAGAACGTGGTGTAGCCGCCCAGGAAGCCCGTACCGATGACGACCTGCCAGTCGGGTTGCGCCACATGGGCCGCGACAAGGCCCGCGATGGTGCCCAGCGCGAAGGCGCCGGTGACGTTGATGACGATGGGGCCGACCGAGCCGATGGAGCGTACGCGCGCGCGGATGAGCCCATCGATGACGAAGCGCGCGACGGCGCCGAGCCCGCCGAACAGTGCCACCAGCAGCATCACCACGACCGCCGACCCCCGAACTTGATGCCGGCGGCACACAGCAGCACACCGCCGACGAGCGTGATCGCGAGGTACAGGGCCGCCCAGCCGATGCGCCCTGCGTGGGTCAGGAGGACGGTCTCGACGACGAACGACGAGTAGGTGGTGAACGCTCCGAGGAAGCCCGTTCCGAAATGGAGTCGTGCCAAGCGGTGCCAGCCATGGTCCGGGCCGGTCACGACGATCCGCTCGAGCAGGAGGCCGAGCAGGAACGCGCCGAAGAGGTTGACGGCCAGCGTCGGGATCGGTAGGCCGTCGGTCTTCGGGATCCAGAGCGAGAAGAGGTAGCGCCCGGTCGTACCGAACACCCCGCCGAGGAACACCACGTAGATGTAGCGCCAGCGCAGGTGCAACGGGCCGTGGAAGTGTCCCGTCGAGTCGACGTCGGAGTCGACGGGCAGCTCAGGGTGGGAATCGGTGTGGCCGTGGAAGACACCCGCGACGAGGGTGTCCTCGTGGGTCGCCTTCCTGCCGGCAGCCTTCGTCACGCTGACAACCCTAGAGGGAGGCCTTCGGCGCGCCGGGCGACGTCCACATGCGGTTGAATGACCCGGTGCCACTGCTGATGCTGATCGCGCCGTCCCTCAACCGCGTGTACGCGGGTGAGGCCCCCCGCCTTGCCGCCTCCGAGCTGGCGGTGACCGCCGGCGTCGATGTCGAGCCGGTCGTCATCGCCGGTGTCGACTACCTGAGGATCGATGCCGAGCCCAGCGACGAGCTGGGCGACGTGGTCGCGAGGCAGTCGGCACGACTCGGGCTGTACGAGGACGTGGCCGGGCTGCTGCGCCCTCTGGAGCTGCCCGGTGTCGACCTCCTCGACGAGGACCTCGTGACGATCCCCAAGTACCCCGGCAAGACCAACGAGCAGCTGACCCGCCTGCTCCTCAACGTCACGCTGTCGCAGGTGATCGCGGGGCCGGGGCCGCGGTCGGTGCTCGACCCCTTGTGCGGGCGCGGTACGACGCTCCTGCAAGCGTGGCGGCTGGGCCACGACGCGGCGGGCATCGAGGCCGACCCGAAGGCTGTCGAGGCGTTCGCCGCGTACCTCAAGACGTACCTGCGCCGGAAACGGATCAAGCACACCGCCGAGATGACGCCCGTACGCCGGGAGGGCAAGTCGCTCGGCAAGCGGTTCGACGCAGAGGTGACCGTCGACGGACGAAGCATGTCGCTCGGCGTGTTCACGGGTGACACCCGTCAGTCCGCCAAGCTCTGGGGCAAGCGGCGGTTCGACGCGATCGTGACGGACGCCCCGTACGGGATCGTGCACGGGTCCATGAGCGATGTCCGTGGCGGTGGGCGGGACCGTTCCGCTTCAGCCCTGCTGGCGGATGCGATCCCGGTCTGGGCCGGCCAGCTGCGCCCCGGCGGCGCACTCGGACTGTCCTGGAACACACTGGCCACGCCGCGTGAACGGGTCGCCGAACTGCTGGACAGAGCCGGCCTCGTCGTCCGCGACGACGGACCGTGGCGACGTTTCTCCCACCGCGTCGACTCCTCGGTGCATCGCGACGTCATCGTGGCGGCACGCGAGGTCTGACTCGACCGACTGCTCCCGCGAAGTCGTCGTTACGAGCGACGGCCGAGGGTATCGCGCGCGCCACTCCCGTGTTCTCAGGGTTGTGAGCGCTCAGCGGCACCTCACAACCCTGAGAACACGGGAGTGGCGTGGGGTGCCACGTCAGAGGCCCCCGATAACCCGGTGAACACGGGAGTCAAGAGTCCAGAGCGCGGGCGATCCGGCCCATCACCTCGTTCGGGCTCCACATGACCTCCCGTCCCAGCCAGCGTACGAACCTGTTGCCCTCGTCCCGCAGCACCTGCTCGCGCTGCTTCTCCGCAACGATGGCGTCTGGCGTGGAGTACTTGACCGCGCCGTCGCACTCACCGATCAGTCGCGCCTGTCTCCAGTAGCAGTCGGGATAGAACGTGCCCTTTGACGTGACGATCCTGGCTTGGAACTCCGGCATCGGAAGGCCAGACGCGTGCAGGTGGCCCGCCGTCAGAGACTCCGCCGCGGACTCCCGGCAAGGCTCTGCCCGCGCGATCGCCTCTCGGAGCTGCTGACCAGGACGCCGACCCGTCGCGTCTGAGAACGCCTGTCGTACGGCCTTGACCAGTCGAGGGTTCACGTAGTCGTCCCGTCGGGGCCTCGCGACGAACGAGCCGACGAGCTGCCTCCCAGCCCCGTCCAGGATCACCAGGGCCTCAGGCAGTCGGAGGCCGGCGGCAAGGTCTACAGCGGTCCGCGCGAGCGAGGTCACCTGATAGCCCTCGTGGTCCCGCGTGATCTGGGGGGCCGCGAGCGGGGCGACGTGCCAGACCGCAGCGGGGTTCCGCTGACCTCGAGACGAGGGTGGCAGCGTGAGGGACACGGCAGACTCGTGCCAGGCGTGGAGGCCGGGACACGGCAGGCGCCAGAACACGGCTGCGGATCCATGGCTGATGGTCGCACCCGGGTTGGCGACCTGCTCCGCGTGCGCGAGCACCAGGTGCTGGGCCGCCGGATCCTCGGGCCAGCCGTCGGCGCCCACCACGACCCCCTGCCGAAGCCGGACGAGGCGACCGGCCCTCAGCTGGGTGGCGATCATCGCGTCGGACACCCCCGAGGCCCGGAGGAGCGCCCGCGTGACGGGTTGCGTGGGCAAGGTCCATGGCCTCGGTGTTCGCATGGGATCGAGTCTGGCGAACTCGCGCGCCCTGCAGGAGAGTTGTGCACAGCCCTCGCTCCCGGGCTCGGCCACAATGTCGCCATGAGCGAACATCGCGTCCTGTACCTGATGCGCCACGCGTCGGCCGACTCCTGGGGCATCCTCGGCGACGCGTTCAGGTCGCTCACGCCCGCCGGACGTGCGGAGGCGGAGTACATCGGGGAGCAGCTCGCGGACTCGGGCATCCAGCACGTGGTCGTCTCGACGTCCGCCCGTACGCGTCAGACCGTCGCGAACCTCGGCCTCGGCGTCGACGTGGAGCCGAACCCTCACCTGTACGGGGCGGGTTCGGGCACCGTACTCGACATCGTCCGGGAGCTCGACCCGGACCTGACGAGCGTGCTCGTCGTGGGCCACGCGCCGAGCATCCCGGCGCTCGTGCACCTGCTCGCCGACCCGGAGTCCGACGCCGGCGCGCTCGACCTCGTGTCGACCCACTTCCCGGCGGCGACCTGCTGCCGGTTCGAGTTCGACGGAACCTGGGCCGACCTCGCGTCCGCGCGGCTCACCACGACCTATCGGACAAGGTTGCCGCAGAAGCCCTAGTGGGCGGTCTCCGACGTCCGCGGTGGACGTCCCAGCGCCCACGGGGGTACGGGTCAGGCCGTTCCCTGGTGGAAGCGCCGCCGCCACGTGGCCCCGTCGTACTGCCATACCGACGAGTACAGCGCTTCCTCGCCGGCCCGCCGGAGCCGGTAGCGCAGCAGCAGCACATCGGGGGCCAGCCGGTCCGCGCCGAGCACGGTCAGCTCCACCGCGCCCGGCAGCGACACAGCCCGCGCCAGGGCCGAGCCGCGCGTACGGATCGCCCCTCCCGGTTCGTACGCCACATAGTCGGGGTGGAGCAGCTCCGAGAGCCGCTCGCGGTCGAGCAGCACCTCGTCGGTGAGCAACGACCGTTCGAGCGCCACGACCGTGGCCTCGACATCGGACTCCGGCGCCGGCCAGCGGCCGGACGCCACGGGGACCGGTGCGGCTTCGACGACCACTGCCGGCCTCGCGGCCGGCTCCGCCACGCTGAACAGGTCCGGCTCGGGCTCCCGCTTCGTCGGGCCGACTGCCAGTGAGACCGCCGGTGCCGACCCGGCGACGAAGCCCGGTCCGTGCGGCACGCTCAGACCGTCCCGGTACGCGGTCGCCGCGGCCCTCGCGAGCTCGTCCGCCTTCTCGTTGAGCGAGTGGCCGGCGTGGCCCTTCACCCAGTCGAACGTGACCGTACGTCCCGCGAGCTCCTTGTCGAGCTCCTTGAGCAGGTCCACGTTGAGGACCGGCTGCCCGTCGGCCTTGCGCCACCCGCGACGCTTCCAGCCGGGGATCCACTTCGTGCAGCAGTTGATCGCGTACTGGGAGTCACACAGGATGCGGAGCTCCTCGCCGCGCGTCTGCCGCAGCAGGTCGAGGACGGCCATGAGCTCGCCCATGTTGTTCGTACCGTGCGCCCAGCCGCCGGCCGCCCAGCGATCGTCGTCGACGTACCACGCCCAGCCCGCCGGTCCCGGGTTGGACAGGCTCGACCCGTCGGCTGCGGCAATGATCATGGCGTCATCCTGGCAGGTACGGGTGAGACGAGGTACGGGCAGGCTCAGCCACGTCCGCGGGGTCTCACTTGACGTAGACGAGCGCGTTCACGCCACCGGTGCAGACCGTGTACGTGCCCCGAACGCAGGCCATCTGGTAGTCCTTGTTCGTCGTCGGGGAGCTGGCGGTCACGCTGAACGTCCCACTCGCATCGGTGGGGATCGCCGCAGCCACGTTGAAGGCGAAACCGCAGCTCGTCGCCGCGTTGACGGCCACGTTCGTCGAGCCGGCGCACAGAGCCGCGCCGGCGGGCGGGAACGCGTCGGACGGCGCCGCGGATGGTGTGGTCGTCGCGCTCTCCACGCTCGTCGGCGTTCGGCCGGCGGAGGCCGAAGCCCTCGACGCCGCCGCGGTGGGGGCCGACTTCGACGGGGTCGAGACCGTGGTCGGCGCGCCTCCGCCCGTGAACCACACGATGCCTCCGACGATCGCCGCGACGACGAGGAGCACGAGCAGGATGAGGACACCGCGCGAGCCCGAGAAGCTTCCTCCCCGAGCGGGCCGCGACACCGGGGGCTGCGACGCCGCG
>DAIEHO010000364.1 GCA_027353565.1 Propionibacteriaceae bacterium | reverse complement strand
GCCAGCGTCCCCGCGAGCGGCGTCAGCAGCAGCGTGGGAAGGAACATGGCAGTCGTGAGCCAGCCGAGGGCGGTTGCGTCGCCGTTCGTCAGCACCTCGAGCACCATCCACGCCTGTGCCGTCCGCGTCATCCACAGCCCGAGGTTCGACGCACAGTTGCCGATGAAGAAGTTGCGGTAGTTGCGGATGGACAGGCTGGAGAACGTACGGCTCACTGCTCGACCACCTTGCGGATGAGCTGGGCGCCGCGCAGCAGGTCGGCAAGCTCGTCGGGGGTGGAGTCGACGAGAAGGGCGGCGACGTACAGGTCGCGGTCCTTCCGGCCCTGCTGCAGTGCTCGGCGGCCCGACGAGGTCAGCGTCACGATCTTCTGGCGGGCGTCGCGCGGGTCCACCGTGCGCGACACGAGCCCGCGCTCCTCGAGCTCGGACACGGACTTCGACATCGTCGGTGCGCTGACGCGTTCCCGGGCGGCGAGATCGCCCGCGGTGGCCGCACCCTCTTCGAGCCAGGCGAGCACGGTGAACAGGTGGGGCGCCAACGAGGGCGTGTGGTCCTTGACGTGGCGCGCAAGGGACTGGGCGGCGAGTCGGACCTCGCGGGCGATGGGGATCAGGTCGGTGGTGGTCGGGACGGAACGGGCGGTCACGATGATCACTTCGGGGAGGTTGGCGTGCGGATCGTTAGATGGTGCAACTAACGGTAACAGTGGGCCGGCTGTGTGACCGGCCGTCTCATGTCGCTCTCATCCGTGGCGTGTCCAGGGGTGATGCGGACGCTAGAGCCGGCGCATGAACTCCGGGTCGTCCTCGGGGCCCAGGGGGCGCTCGTCGCTGATCGCGGTGTCGGCCTGCCTGCCGGTCAGGAGCCAGGCGACCGGGCCCGCGACGGGAAAGGCGAGGATCACCGCGACCCATAGCCAGCGGGGCATCACCCGGAGCTGCCTGGCGTCTGCCTGCAGGGCCTGGACGAACGCGTACACGCCCAGTCCGATCACGGCGACCACCAGCACGACGCGTCCCATGGCGGCAGTGTAGGCGGCGGCCCGTCCGGGTCCGAGGCTTAGGATCGGCCTGTGACCGACCTCCGCCTAGTCCCTTCGGCCGAGGTGCCCGACGCAGTGAAGGCTGTGCTCGATGGCGCTGCCGGTCCGTTCGCGCCGCTCCCCGACAGCCCCACCGAGGCAGCGCGGTGGCTGGAGGTGCTCAAGCCGGAGCTGGGCGTCGAGGAAGCGGACGCTGCTGTCGTCGTGCCCACCTCCGGGTCGACAGGGAACCCGAGAGCCGTCGTCCTGTCCCGGTCGGCGCTGCTCGCCGCCGCGATGGCGTCCCACGAGCGGCTCGACGGACCCGGTGCCTGGGTCTGCCCACTGGCGCCCCACCACGTGGCCGGCCTCATGGTGCACGTCCGCGCGTACGTGTCGGGCCGCCCGGCGGTCACCGTCGACCAGCACCTGACGGGCCTTCCCGACGTGACGCTTCCCGACGTCCCTGCGTACATCTCGCTCGTGCCGGCACAGCTGTACAGGGCGCTGCGTCAGTCCGGCGTCCGCGCGGCCCTGCGCCCGTACACGGTGCTCCTCGGTGGCGCGGCGACGGATCGCGCCGAGCTCGAGAGGGCGAAGGAGTCCGGGATCCGCGTCGTCACCACGTACGGCATGAGCGAGACGTGCGGGGGAGTCGTGTACGACGGGCTGCCCCTCGCGGGCGTACACGTGGGGCTGGACGATGACGGCCGCATCTCGCTCACCGGTCCGACGACGTTCTCCGGCTACCGCCTCGACCCCGGGGCCACGGCTCAGGTGCTCGACGGGCAGACGTTCCTCACGTCCGACCGCGGCGCCTGGGTGGGCGACCGGCTCGACGTGCGAGGGAGGAGCGACGACGTCGTCATCTCGGGCGGCGTCAACGTCGATATCGCACAGCTGCAGCGGATCATCGACAGGGCTCTCGGCGTCGAGAAGGTCGTGGTGCTGGGTGTGCCTGATCCGCTCTGGGGTGCCAGGATCGTCGCCGTGACCACGTCCGACCTCTCTCTCGACTCGTTGCGCGACCGGCTGGACGGCCGCGTCGAGCGCTCCGCCCTGCCGCGGGACCTGCGGCGGGTGGATGCCTTCCCGCGCACCAGCAGCGGCAAGGTCGACCGCCGCACGCTCGCGTCGGGCTGGGAGGCCTAGTGGCCACACCGTCGCAGTGGCTGGCCGGAGCCAGGCCACGGACGCTCCCCGCTGCCGTCTCACCCGTCGTCGCCGGCTCGGGCGCCGCGTACGTCGCCGGGCAGGTCAGCCCGCTCGTCGCGGTCCTGTGCCTCGTCGTCGCGCTCGCGCTCCAGGTGGGTGTCAACTACGCGAACGACTACTCGGACGGGATCCGGGGCACGGACGCCGTACGAGTCGGCCCCATGCGGCTCGTCGGATCCGGCGCCGCGCGGCCGTCCTCGGTCAAACGTGCCGCCTTCTCGTCGTTCGGGGCCGCTGCCGCCGCAGGGCTCGCCGTCGTCTGGCTCTCGGGCCACTGGTGGCTGGTCGTGGTCGGCGCTGCGGCGATCCTTGCCGCGTGGTTCTACACCGGCGGCAAGCGTCCGTACGGCTACGCGGGGCTGGGCGAGGTCGTGGTGTTCGTGTTCTTCGGGCTCGTCGCCGTCATGGGGACCACGTACGTCCAGGCGGACCGCGTGACGACCGTGTCGTTCGTCACGGCGGTGGCGGTGGGTCTGGTCGCGTGCCAGGTCCTCGTCGCGAACAACCTGCGGGACATCACCGGCGACCGCGAAGTCGGCAAGCGCACCCTCGCGACCCGGCTCGGAGACCGGGGGACCCGCGTGCTCTACCTCGTGATGAGCATCGTGGTGGCGGTCGCGGTCGTCCTGCTCGCGGCCGTGACGACCTGGTGGGCGCTGCTGGCGCTGGGGGGCGTGCTGATGCTCGGGGTCGCGACCCGGTCGATCGTCGCAGGGGCCACCGGGCGTGACCTGATCACCGTGCTTGCGCTGACCGGGATGTCGGAGCTGGTGATGAGTTTCGGGCTGTCGATCGGGTGGCTCATCCGGTGAGCATCGGGTGGCTCATCCGGTGAGCCGGGCCGCTCAGTCCTGGGCCTGGTGACGACGCGCGTTGATGAGGCGGCCGAGGTAGGCGATGTAGGCGGGGTTGTCGTCGGTGGCCGTGTTCTCGAGGAGGTAGCGGCTGGGCGCAGAGGGTGCCCGGACGAGCCGGGGACGACCGTACATGGCCCACAGCACAGGCCCGAGGACCGGCACCATCACGGCGCGCAGCCAGTGCGCGCGGTTGAAGCTCCGCAGCTCGGACTCGTACGACGACGCGACGTCGGCCAGTGCCACCAGGGACACGGCCAGCACGACTCCAACGAGAACTCCGAGCATCTGAACCTCCTCGCCGACTCAACGAGTCACACCTTTGCACCGGCCCTGTGCGGCCGGACGGCAAATGAGAGATCTCACGTCCAAGGGTGACATACCGCTCTCGCGCACATCCCTCTGGCACCATGCTTCTCGACGAGAGGAGTCCGGTGACCGACCCAACCCACGGCGAGAATACCGGCGAAGGTGCCTCGGGAGCCCTTGAGCCGCACGGTGCGGGCGTGTCCTTCGGGTCCGCCC
>DAIEHO010000339.1 GCA_027353565.1 Propionibacteriaceae bacterium | reverse complement strand
CGTCTGTGTCTGGACGCGCATCGGGCTAGACTCGCGCCACCTTCGTCCGATTCGAATCCGGGGTGATCGCAGGGATGTCTGAGCGGTCAGACGATGCTCCGACCCGTCGGCGGATGTCGACCGGACCCATTCTGGCGATCTGGCTGACCATCGGCCTGGCCGTGTCCTGGACGGCTGCGTCCACGGTCCTGCTGGCTCGGCAGCCACCCCTGCCGGGTCGGTCAGGCACCGACGCGATGACCGTGTGGGTCGCGATGCTCGGTGACGTGGTCGCCCGTCTCGCCGGCGCGGCCACACTCGGCCTCGTGGCGGCGATCGTGGTGTTCTCGCCGTCCCCGCCGGATGACACGGCCCGTCGGCCCGACGAAAGCCTCTCCCGGTGGATGGTGCGGTCCGCACAGCTGTGGTTCGCCGCGTCCGTTCTCATGACCTTCGCCAACCCCAGCTTCGTCGAGGGCGTCCCGATCGCGGCGTCGTTCCGCGCCGACGCTTGGTGGCTCTATCTCACGTCCACGACGAGCACCCTGGCGTGGGTCGCGTCGTCGCTCGTGGCACTCGCCATCATGATGCTCGGCTGGTGGGGACGGGGTGGCGCTGGTCTCACGCTGGCGTGGCTGGCTGGAGCGGCCGCGACAGTGTTCGTAGCCGTGACCGGCGGTGTCTCGGTCGGGTTGGACCACGACTGGGCGACGGATGCGGTGGGGTTGGCGACGCTGGCGTCGGTCGCCCTGGGCAGCGGAGCGGTTGGTGCCCTTGCCGCGATGGCTGTGCACGCCGACAGCAGCGACGCGGCCATCCGCCGGTACCACCGGGCCGTCCCGCTGCTGATCGGTGTGGCAGCCGCGGGGTACGGGATCGGCTCCTGGCAGCAGCTCGCGGGGGTCTCCCCGTTGGCGACCGTCTTCGGGGTTCCGGTGGTCTCCGGGTTCTGCGTGCTCGCATTGCTGGCCGTGAGCTGGCTGTGGCGGCAGTGGGCTGAGCGTGGGAGACACGGTGCAGCCTGGCGTGGCTCGGCGACGTCGGTGGCTCGTGACGTGACCCTGCTCATCGTGGGCGTGACCTGCCTGACCGTGGCGACGTACCTCGTCCCTCCTCGCTACCTCGTCCCGCAGAGCACGCAGGTCAACTACCTGGGCTATGAGGTGAACGCGCCGGCGACTGTGGCGCGGCTCGCAGGTCTGGGCCGTCCCAACCTGTTGTGGCTCGTGCTGGCGGTGACTGCGACGGGTCTCTACATCTGGGGCGTCGTACGGGTGAGCCGCAGCGGGGGGCGGTGGCCGGTGTCCCGGTTGCTCTTCTGGCTCGCCGGCTGGGGACTGACCCTCTACCTCGCGGTGAGTGGCCTGTGGATGTACTCGACGGCTGTCTTCAGCTGGCACATGCTGGTCCACATGACCATCAACATGATGGTCCCGGTGCTGTGCGTCCTCGGCGCCCCGATCAGCCTGGTCACCGCGGCCTCCAGGCCACGACTGCCCGGTGACCTGCCCGGCGCTCGAGAGCTGCTGGACCTGCTGGCCGAGAACCGCCTCGTACGCGTGGTGCTGAGCCCACCGCTGGTGTGGGTGAACTACGTCGGCTCGCTGTTCCTGGTGTACTTCAGCTCGTTGTTCCCCTGGCTGATGCGCTACCACTGGGGCCATCAGCTGATGCTGCTGCACTTCATGGTCGCCGGGTACGCCTTCTTCGCCCTGCTGGTCGGTCCTGACCGCCACCCCTGGCAGCTCCCCTACATCGTGCGGTTCGCGCTCCTGCTGAGCATCATGCCGTTCCACGCCCTGTTCGCGGTCGGGATCATGGAGTCGCGGACCATTCTGGGGGAGCAGTTCTACCGAAGCATCGACGTGAGCTGGGTCGGCGACCTGCTGAACAACCAGAACATCGCCGGTCAGGTGACCTGGTTCACGGGGGAGATTCCCGCGTTCGTGGCGGTGATCATGCTGGCGGCGCAATGGTTCCGCAGCGACAGCTCCCAGACCGAGGCCGCAGACCGGCTCGCCGATGAGAACGGCTCCGGCGACGAGCTGGAGGCCTACAACGACATGCTTGCCCAGCTCGCCAGCCGCGACAGGGGCGAGCCCACGACTCTCTCGAAAGACGGTGACTGGTGATGACGGCGGAGCTGGGACAGGTGCCGAACGCGGAGGACCTTCTGGGAGATCGGGTCGAGCTGGACGTCTCGGGGATGACCTGCGCGGCGTGTGCCGGCCGCATCGAGCGGAAGCTCAACAAGCTGGACGGGGCCCGAGCCACAGTCAACTACGCCACCGAGCGAGCCATGGTGCTGGGATGGTCGCCGGACCGTACCTCGGACCTGGTTGCTGCGGTCCGTGCCGCCGGCTACGACGCGAAGCCCGTGACCGATGACGTGGAGCCTGACGGGTACAGCGACCGCGTCAAGATGCTTCGGAACCGCCTGATCCTCGCCGCTGTGCTGGCCATCCCCCTCGGCGATGCCGCGATCGTGCTTGCCCTGTCGCCGCAGCTGAGGTTCCCGGGGTGGGAATGGGCCTTGGTTGCCGGGGCGGTCCCAGTGGTCTTCTGGTGTGCGTGGCCCTTCCACCGCGCCGCGTGGCGGAACCTTCGGCACGGCGGAACGAGCATGGACACGTTGGTGTCGCTCGGTGTGCTGGCCGCATTCCTCTGGTCCGTCGTGGGCACCGTGTTCAGGGTTCCGGGTCAGTCCTACTGGTTCGGCTATGGCATGGCACCGGAAGGGGCGGACAGCCTGTATCTGGAGGCTGCAGCCGCCATCACCACCTTCCTGCTGGCGGGACGGTACGTCGAGGCGCGGTCGAAACGCTCCGCCCGCGGTGTCCTGCAGGCGATCGGGAAGCTGGCGCCGACCACGGTGCGGGTTCTCCGGGACGGTGACGAACAGGTTGTCCCGATCGGCGAGCTGCGAGTCGGAGAGCACTTCGTGGTCCGCCCGGGTGAGCGCATCGCCACCGACGGCCAGGTGGTCAGCGGAACGTCGTCGCTCGACACCTCGGCCATGACCGGTGAGGCGGAGCCGAACGAGGTGACCGCCGGCAGCCGAGTCCTGGCCGGTACGACCAACCTCAACGGCGCCCTCGTCGTGGAGGCCCAGCGCATCGGAGCGCACACCCAGCTGGCCGAGCTCGCGGTGCTGGCCGAACAGGCGCAGGCACGCAAGGCGTCCGTCCAGGCGCTGGTCGACAAGGTCGTCGCGGTGTTCGTCCCTGCCGTGCTCGGCATCTCGGGGGTGACGCTCGTGGTCTGGCTGCTGGTCGGCGGCGGCCCTCGTACGGCGTTCAGCGCGGCGATGTCGGTGCTGATCATCGCCTGTCCCTGCGCATTGGGGCTCGCCACGCCGACGGCGCTCATGGTCGGGGTCGGCCGGGGCGGCCAGCTGGGCATCCTGATCAAGGGGCCGGATGCCCTCGAGTCATCTGGCGTGATCGACACGGTGGTGCTCGACAAGACCGGCACGCTCACCACCGGCGTCATGAGGCTGGTCGACTTCACACCGCTCGGGGACGCCGACGAGCTGGACCTGCTGACATTGACCAGCGCTGTCGAGAACGACTCCGAGCATCCGATCGCCCACGCCGTCGTCGCCGAGGCCAGGACACGAGAGATCGCCCCACCCCGTGCCCAGAACGTACAGGCGTTGCCGGGTTCCGGCGTCGAGGGCGACGTGGTCGGCGAGGGCGGCGTCATCACGCACGTGCTTATCGGGACCGCGGACCTGATGCGGGAGCGC
>DAIEHO010000328.1 GCA_027353565.1 Propionibacteriaceae bacterium | reverse complement strand
GTTCAGGTTGGATGCCGTCGGACGGGTCGTGCCCGACGGGAACACCGTCAGGAAGCCCGTGGCCGTGGTGTCGGTGACCGTCGTGTTGAGCACGACCGCGGACACGTTGGTCTCGGGGACACCGCCTTGGCCGAGGATCTGGAGGTCTCGGGTTTCGGCGTAGGCGAGGGGTCCGCCGGTGGTGCGGGTGTCGAGGATGCGGTTGGGGGCCAGCGAGGTGAAGGCTCCGGCGGCGGTGACGGTGCCGTCGATGTAGTAGCCGGCGACGTCGACGATGACCTGGGCGGTGCCGGGTCCGGACTGGTAGAGGTCGATGGAGCCGTTCGTGCCGACTTTGACGGTGACGGCGTTGGGGATGGTGGCTCCGGCGGACCAGTTGAGGTTGGACACGACGGGTCGGGTGGTGCCGGTGGGGGAGACGGTCAGGTAGCCGGGGGTGGTGGTGTCGGTGACGGTGACGTTGAGGACGACGGCGGAGACGCCGGTGGAGGGGACGCCGCCGACGCCGGTGACCTTGAGGGTTCGGGTCTGGCCGGCGCCGAGCGCGGGACCGTTGGTACGGGTGTCCAGCAACCGCGACGGCGACAGGCTGGCGAAGCCACCGACAGCCATTCCGGCCGTCGATGCGCCGGTGACAGTGACCGTGCCCGAGGCCGCACCCGTACCGCTGACAGAGGTCACCGCACCCGTACCGTCAGCTGCGTTCGCGGCCAGCGTGTACGTGTACGCGCCCGTCGGTACGGGCTTGCTCGAGTCGTTGAGCCCGTCCCACGTGAGACGGACGGACCCGTCGGCGGACGGGGTCGTCGCCAGCGACCGAACCAGGGTGTGGGCGGCGTTGTAGATCGCCACCTGACCGCCGGCGAGCGCCTTCGTCGTGTCGATGGCGAGGCTCCAGCTCGAGCCGGGCTCGGCGAAGCTCACCGTCGGTGTCGCGAGGGCGCCCAGCTCGCGGGGCGCGTGCGTGGACAGGGCCGAGTAGTCGGCCCACTGCAGATCGGTGCCCGTCTGGCACACCACGTGCCCGACGCCGTCGGTGCCCTCCACGGAGTTGAGGCAGCTGGTCGCGTTGACCGTGTTGGTCGCGTACGCCCAGACCTCGAAGTTCGTCCAGTTGTTCACCACCGCGTAGCCGTCACCGAGGCTCTGCGGGAACCCGCTGGTGGCGCCGAGCAGCTGCCCGGTCGTGTAGTCGTACACGTGGGTCGTGTTGTTGCCAGGGTCGGCCGGGCAGTACAGGGCGATCGCGGACCCCCAGACTCCCTCACCCGTGCACTGGTCCGTGCCTGTCGGGAGCGTGTACGTCGTGTCGGCGGCGACACCGGTCAGGTCGCGCACCAGGACCTGCATCGACCCGCTCGCGATGAACGTCGACACGAGCTGCGAGCCGAACAGTCCGACGGGCCAGCCGGCGAACTGCATCACCGGGGTCCCGTCGGCCAGCGAGACCTTCGTGGACGTCGCGCCCGTACCGTCGACGAGGCGCTCGACCACGTACGGGCCGCTCACCATCACGTCGCTCACCACGGACGGCGGGTCGGCGAACGTGTGCTGCGCGGTGCCGCGGTCGTAGACGACCACCCCGGCCGGACCCCACACCACTGTCCTGCCGGCAGAGGCCGCGAGACCGTCGGCCCGCGTCGGCACCGACGTCTCCGCGCCGAAGCCGCTCGCCGTGACCTTCCGGGACCAGACCGGCGTGGACTGTGACCCGTCTCGAGGATCGGTGCCGACGACCCGGTCGGGCGCGGCCGCCAGGAAGCTGGCAGGGACCGCCGCGATGGTCTTGGGGATGGTGAACGACGGTGTCAGGGCACCGCTCGCAGCAACCGTCTCCACCACGGGCACGGTGTCGGCGTTCTGCACGACCACGTACGGTGACCCACCCAGGAGCTCGTACAGGAGCACGTTGCCCGCGGGGAGCGCGACCGGGGTGACCGTCGAGAGCGATGACGACAGGACATAGGCGTTGTCGGTGACGACCGGGGTTCCGTTGTCCTGCTGAAGGTCGACGAGGTAGAACGAGCCCATGGAGCGGATCGAGGCCAGGTACGCGCCGGTGTGGTCACCCGTGGCCACCACCTTGCACGTCGGAGCAGCCGCGAACGCCGAGAGGCTGCGGTGGCACACGGTGACAGCGGTCGTGGTGACCTGCACCGAGAGGAAGTCGTCGCCGCTGACCAGGTAGTCGGTGAGGTTGGGGATCGTGACCCACGGCGTGGCCGGGGACGTGGGGGTGGGCGACGCGGCGAAGATGTCCTCGACGTTGTCGCTGAGCCAGCCCTTCCACAGGAGCGCGTTGGTCGAGCTCAGCTCGTGCGTCCAGCCCGACACGGTGGCGCCGGTCGGAGGGATCAGGGAGGTGGCCGTGTTGGTGGCCAGGTCGTGGACGCTCAGCTTGTAGCTCGCGTACGTGTCGTTCAGCGAGTCGTACCCGGTGTTGATCCCCGGGTAGGTGGTGGTGGAGTCCGTGGCGGGCGTGTAGACGACTGGGATGGAGTTCGTGGGGTAGTCGATGGCGCGAACCATCTTCCCGTTGCCGATGAAGTCCCACCGGTAGTTGCCGGCCAGGGTGGTGGCCGGGGTGAACGTGGCACCGCCGTCGGTGGAGCGCACGGTGTCCCAGACGATGGTGGACCCGAACGCCACCGCGGTCGTCGGGGCGGTCTGGCCGGCGGGCAGCGGGACGGAGGTCCCCGGGACGGCGTACGCACGGGCCGGGCTGACGACGAGGGCGCCGATCGCCAGTACCGGCGCAAGGACCAGCGGCAGCAACGACCGTGCGGGGCGGGTCGCGAGGCGGTGTGCCTCGCGGCTCGTCACGCGGCGGGACGTGTCGCGGACGCTCTTCGTGTTCTCCATACCGACCGCCTGCTCATGATGTGTGCCCAGCCACGTCGCGTGGCGATGGGGGAAGGCTAGCGAGTCGCCGCCGCGGTCGTCGGCGATCATCGGCGAGACGAAGGGGAACGTACGGTTCACGACTGCTCCTTAGGCCGGTCGGAGGATGAGTGTGAGGTACTGCCACGCCACGCCCAGGTGCCCACGCAGCACACGCAGGTACGCGCGTGGCCCGTACCGGCTGCTGACGTAGCGACGCTGGGAAGGGTTCACCGACGTCTTGCAGTACGTCTTCAGCAGCGCCCAGTAGTACGCCCGGGGGGACAGGGCGGTCGGCTGGAACGTCAGGTGCGCCATGTCCCAGCGTTCCGACTGGCTGCGGGGAAGCGTCACGCGGTCCTTGACATCGACGTACAGCGGGGTCCCCGGCAACGGCGTGATCGGCTGGATGGTCACCATGGGATGGCCCAGCTGGTAGAGGAAGCCGGCCAGGCCGTCGAAGTCCTCACGACTCCAGTCCTCTCCGGTGACGAGGGTCGAGTAGCACTGCACCCCCGCGGCCTCGAGCACGCGTGCCGCCCGGACGTTCAGCTCGACCGAGGTGGCCGCATCGAGGTCGGACAGCTCGCCCGACTCGATCGGCTCGATGCCGACGAACAGTGCGTCGAGGCCGTGGTCGGCCAACACTGTGATGTCCTCGGGGTGCGCCACGACGTAGTTCGCCCGTCCGAAGGCGATGAAGCGCTTCGTGATGCCGCGGGCGTCGAGGGCGTCGCAGAACGCGCGGATCCGGGCGGGACGCGACAGGAAGTAGTCGTCGACGATGAGCACGTGCGGTTCGGCGACCTGGCCGAGCTCGTCCATGACCTCGTCGAGGTCACGCTCCTCGTACGGTGCGATCTGCGCGCAGAAGCAGTGGCGACAGGTGAGCGGGCAGCCGTACGAGGTCTTGATGGTCGCGCAGCGGTCGTGGTAGACGCAGCGGTACCTGTCCCGGTACTTGGCGGTGACGGCCCGGTCGGGCAGCATCCCCCGGGGATGCGCGGCGGTCGGACGGGCTTTGCCCGAGCCCCAGACGCCCGGCAGACAGGCAGCCTCTGCGGCGGGGAGGCCCGACGCGATCTCCCCCAGCGTCACCGCCCCGTTGGCCCACAGGACGTGGTCGACGGCGGGGTCCACGAAGTCGGTGGGTACGACCTCGGCGTGCACGCCTCCGACGACGACGAGCGTGCCGGGCGAGACTGCTTTGACGTCGCGCGCGAGCTGCTTCACCACCTGGACGTGGTTGATGTAGCCGGTCAGCCCCACAAGGTCGTAGCGGTTCCTCCCCACGAACCACTTCAGCGGACGGCGCTCGAGGATGAGGTCGACCACGTCGACGGTGTGTCCGCGCTTCTGAAGGTGAGCGGCGACGATCTCCAGCTCCAACGGCTCCGAGATCATGAAGCGTTGCAGGGCGATCGAACGACGGTCGGGCCGGGGACGGGCGAGAAGGATCCTCACGTGGCGTCCTTGTCGCGGACTTCCCGCGCGCCGGTCGCCGAGGATGTGACGCGGGTCCTCGGTCCCGGGACGTCCACCAGCGCCAGCGCGTCAAGCTGCGGCGTGCTCACGGTGCCCCCCGGCGTCGGATCCTGCACCTCAAGGTAACTACTGCCGATGGCGCGCGTCGCGAAGATGAGGAGGCGACCAGGGACATCTCATCAAACCGCTCGCCCCGGCCGCTCAGCGGGCGAGACGGTCGCTGGGAAGTCCTCCGGGCGCGTGCTAACCTCGCTGACATGTTGAGCGCTCAATCTCCTGCGGCCGGTGTCGGCTGCATGCGCTCTGTCATGTGCTGTTGTCGCGCTCGCTGACAACGCAACCCGACTGTCCCCGCGACGGCTTCGCCGCGGCAGTCTCCCACCTGGTTCTCCACGCTGCCGCGGGGTGCGTCGTCGCCTGAGTCCTCCGACCCAACGACCACAGGAACCGACATGTCATCAGTACCTCCCACGCCGATCGACCCGCGCGGCCCACGCTTCGGCGCCGCGATCACGTCTGCAGTGCTCGCCGTCACCCTCGTCGTCGGGCCCGGCACGCTGGGGCTCATCCTCCTGGTCCTGCAGACCGCTGTCTTCGCCCTCGGCTCGCTCGTGGGACTCGGTGCCCAGCCGTACGGGATCGTGTACCGGCTGTTCGTACGACCTCGCCTCGGAGCGCCGACCGAGCTCGAGGACCCGCGGCCCCCGCGCTTCGCACAGGCCGTCGGCCTCGTCTTCGCGATCGCAGGGCTGGCCGGTCTCGTCTGGGCCCCCGTCCTCTTCTTCGTGGCTGTCGGCCTCGCGTTCATCGCGGCCGTCCTCAACGCGGTGTTCGACTTCTGCCTCGGGTGCGAGGTCTACCTCCTCGGCCGCCGTGTCGTCGGCCGGCCGCTCAGCTCGGAGGCACGGGCATGACCGGGCTGTACGTGGTCCTCACGGCGACCGTGGTGGCCCTGGCGTTCGGCGTGTACCGACGGTTCACGGACGGGCGTCCTCGGGCGGCCGCCGACGAGTCCGTACGACTGGATGCCGAGCAGCTCGGCGTCGGGCTCGGGGCGGACGCCACGTTCGTCCAGTTCTCGTCAGCCGTCTGCGCGCCGTGCAGGGTGACCCACCGCGTGCTGTCCGAGATCACGGCGGACGACACGGGCGTCGTCCATGTCGACGTCGACGCGGAGTCACGCCTCGACCTCGTCGAGCGGTACGGGATCACGCGGACCCCCACAGTGCTCCTGCTCGACCGGGCAGGGGTCGTCCGGCACCGCATCGTCGGTGCCGCTCGGGCGCCGGAGGTGCTCATGGCGCTCGAGGGGGTGGCTGGACGCAGAGCCGCCTG
>DAIEHO010000320.1 GCA_027353565.1 Propionibacteriaceae bacterium | reverse complement strand
CAGTCCGGGCTGTTCCGGCAGTTGCGTACGAGGTTCGGACCCCAG
This sequence comes from Propionibacteriaceae bacterium, assembly GCA_027353565.1. GTDB lineage: Bacteria > Actinomycetota > Actinomycetes > Propionibacteriales > Propionibacteriaceae > Fen-668. Next base: position 4,700 of record DAIEHO010000320.1, on the reverse strand, counting down.
TACCCAGCACCGATGACGGCGATCCTCAGCTTGTCCATGCCACTCCTACGAGAGTCGAGGCAGGCACGGACATCTGCCGGAACGATCTTCCGTCAGCCATGCCCATCCCCCCAAGGTGTTGTACGTGCGGGCTGTCCGAGTCTCCGCAGAGCAGGTGAAGAACCGGACAACACCCGTCCTAAGCCCAGGTTGTGCCTTGGTCAATAGGCACCCCGGGAGTTGAGCACCGCGCCGACCGTGCGCGTCAGGATCATGAGGTCCTGCAGGAGGGACCAGTTGTCGACGTAGTAGAGGTCCAGCCGCACGGTGTCGTCCCACGACAGGTCGGACCTGCCGGACACCTGCCACAGACCGGTGAGCCCGGGGCGCACGTCGAGCCGGCGATGGACGTCCTGCTGGTACTGGGCCACCTCGCGGGGCAGGGCGGGACGTGGTCCGACGAGGCTCATCTGGCCCTTCAGCACGTTGAGCAGCTGTGGGAGCTCGTCGAGCGAGAGCCGCCTGATGATCCTCCCGACGCGGGTGACGCGTGGGTCGCTCTTGATCTTGAAGAGGACACCGGACTGGTCGCTCGTGAGCTCCCGAAGCCTCTGCTCCGCGTCGACCGACATCGAGCGGAACTTGTAGAAGTAGAAGGGCTGGCCCTTGAGGCCCACCCGGACCTGCTTGAAGACGACGGGGCCCTGGTCCTCCATCTTGATCGCGAGGGCGATGATCGCCATGACGGGCGCAGCGAGCACCAGTCCCACGGCCGCCCCGACCACGTCGAAGAGGCGCTTGCTCCAGCGCATGGCCAGCAGCGCCCGAGGGCTCTCCACGTAGACGAGGGGAAGCCCTCCCACCGGTCGCAGGTTCATCCGGGCCGCCGACACGTCGGTCAGTCCCGGGACGACCACCAGCTGGGCATCCTTGGCCTCGAGCTGACGGGCGAGCCTGTTGAAGGCGGTGGACGACGGGAGCGCCCCGTCGGTGAAGATGACCGCCTGCGCGGCGGTGGCCTCCAGTGCGGGGACGATGTCGTCGAGGGACCCGAGCACGGGGAGACCCCCGGGAGTCACCTCGTCCTGACCCGTCGCACTCAGTGCGCCGACGACCCGGTAGCCGAGGAAGGTGGCCCGCCGCAGGACCGCCGCGATCTCGTCGACGTGGCCGTGGTCGCCCACGAGGAGGACCGGTGCGCACAGCATCCCCCTGCTGCGGAAGACGCGGACCAGCCGTCGGGTCAGGAAGCGCTCGACGAGCAGCAGCGGGAGCCCGACGACGAACAGGAGCACGTAGAAGCCGCGCGACAGGTCGTACGCCGTGAGGTAGGCCGCGACCCCGAGGGCTCCGGCGGTGAAGAACGTGCCGAGCAGGACGGCGTTGAACTCGGCGCTGCCCACTCCGACCTTCTCGATCTGGTACGCACCGACCCCCGCCAGCATGGTGAGCCAGAGGCCGACGAAGGTCGCCGCGGCCGGGAGGATGTCGACGAGGAGGTGGGTCGCCGGGCTGAAGATCCCGAGCTGGTTCCGGCCGAGGAGTGCGATGCCCGCGGCGGCCAGGATGGTGAGCGTGTCGAACACGACGAGGGTGAGCGTGTGAATAGACTTCGTACGGTAGCGGGAGAATGTCCACGAGAGCGTGAGCGCCCCACGCCGCTGTCCCAGGCTTGCTGTAGTCATGGTTCCCCCCATCAGGGGGCAACGACCAGGAGGCGTGACGTGTGGCCGCCCCCCAAAGCTACCAACCACGTCCGTTCTGGCCACAGTATGCGCACAGCGCGACCCGGAAGGGAACACCCTTCTTAAACTATTTAGGCAACCGTTAGGCAACCACGCCGGCCGGCCCTTGACCGGCACGTACGGCCTTGTCGGCCGGACCCTCGTTCGTGCGCGCGACGCGGATCTCGTGACAACGATCCAACTCTGGACTATCGCCAAACGCTGCCGCACAGGCTTATGGTGTGCGCATTCTCATCGGCTTCGACGACGACAGCACAGGGCTTGGGGCTCAGCTGACCTGACGGACGAGATGCCGAGACTTGGGGGGGACATGCGCACTCGCACGAACATCCGGATCCTGGCCCTGGGGCTGGGCCTCACGCTTCTCGTCATGGGGCTGCCAGCCCCCACCGCCCGCGCGACGGCGACATCCTGCGCGAACCCGGTGGCCTGCGAGAACCTGCTGCCCGGGACGCCCCAGAGCGTGTGGGACCCCGGCACCGATGACATGACGATCCTGGGCTACGCCACGCAGATGAGCGTCAACGTCGGGGGCTCCATCGACTTCAAGGTCAACACCGACGCCAACGCGTACACCATCGACATCTACCGGCTCGGCTACTACCAGGGCAACGGCGCCCGGAAGGTCGCATCCGTACCGGTGACGGCCACGCTTCCCCAGGTGCAGCCCGCCTGCCTGCGGGACGTCGCCACGGACCTCTTCGACTGCGGCAACTGGGCCGTCTCGGCGAGCTGGCAGGTGCCGGCGACCGCCGTCTCCGGTGTCTACGTCGCGGACCTCACGCGGACCGATACCGGCGGCCAGTCTCAGATCGCGTTCGTCGTCCGCAACGACGCGTCGCAGTCCGCCGTCGTCTTCCAGACCTCCGACACGACCTGGCAGGCGTACAACACGTACGGCGGCGCGAGCCTGTACCAGGGCGTCAACCAGTCCCGTGGCTACAAGGTGAGCTACAACCGGCCGTTCATCACCCGCGACGGCTCGACGATCCACGACTTCCTGTTCGCCAACGAGTACCCGACGATCCGGTTCCTCGAGTCCAACGGCGTCGACGTCTCGTACATCTCGGGGCTCGACGTCGCCATGGGCCAGGGGCATCTCACGAACCACAAGGTGTTCATGTCCGTCGGCCACGACGAGTACTGGTCGTCGAGCCAGCGCGACTCCGTCACCGCGGCGCGAGACGCCGGGGTCAACCTCATGTTCCTGTCCGGGAACGAGATCTTCTGGCACACGCGGTGGGAGCCGTCGATCGACGGCACCAACACGCCGTACCGCACGATGGTCTGCTACAAGGACACGAAGGACAACACCCAGATCGACCCGGTGTCACCCACGCCCACCTGGCGAGACCCGCGCTTCGCGGGATTCGCCCCCGAGAACTCGCTCAGCGGCACGTTGTGGATGATGCAGGGCACCAGCATCCCGCTCGACGTCACGGCCGCCGAGGGCAAGCTCCGACTCTGGCGCAACACCGGCCTCGCGAGCATGGCCCCCGGCACCAGCACAACGGTCTCCCCGGACCTGGTGGGCTATGAGGCCGACATCATCCCTGACAACGGCTTCCAGCCGGCGGGCCAGATCGCCGCGTCCACGACGGTCGCCTCCGTCTCCCAGTACCTGCAAGACTTCGGCAACCAGGTCGCACCGGGCACGATGGTCCATCACTTCAGCGAGTACCGCGCCGCCTCGGGAGCACTGGTCTTCAGCGCCGGTGCCATCCAGTACGGCCAGGCGTTGGACGCCGACCATGACCAGAGCACTCACCCCGCGACACCCCAGGTCCAGCAGGCCACCATCAACCTGCTCGCCGACATGGGCGTCCAGCCGACCACGTTGCAGCCGGGGCTCGTCCAGGCGTCCGCGTCGACCGACCACACGCCTCCTGTCGTCAGCATCCAGACACCTGCGAGCGGCAGCATCCCGTTCGGCACTCAGGTGACGGTGTCCGGTACCGCGACGGACGCGGCGGGCGTGGTCGGCGGCGTCGAGGTCTCCGTCGACGGCGGAGCCACCTGGCACGCCGCGACAGGGACGGACAGCTGGACGTACACAGGGCCCCTGCGTGCCTACGGGGCCACAGCCATCCAGGTCCGGGCCACCGACGACTCGCTCAACACGTCGGTGCCCGTGTCTCCGGCGGGCCTGTCCGTCACCGGCCCGAACACCGTCTTCGGTGACTGGACGCCGGCGACCCCCGACTCCGGCGACACCTCGGCGACCACGCTCGGCATGTCGTTCGTGCCCGCTGCCAACGGGTTCGTCAACGGGGTCCGCTTCTACAAGAGCGCGGCCAACACGGGCACCCACACGGGGACCCTGTACAGCTCGACCGGAGCCGTGCTCGCGACCGGTACGTTCACCAACGAGACCGCCTCCGGCTGGCAGACGCTCACGTTCAACACCCAGGTCGCCGTCACGGGAGGGACGCAGTACGTCGTGGGCTACTACGCGCCCGCCGGTCACTACGCCTACTCCGCGTACTTCTTCTCCCCCGGCCCGCTGACGACGGTCTCGCTCACCGCGCTGGGAGGCCTCGGCGTGGCCAACGGTGTGTACGGGTCGGGAGACACGTTCCCCAACCAGAGCTACCACCAGACCAACTACTTCGTGGACCCGATCTTCACCCTGACCAACCAGGCCCCGTTGGCGGCCAACCCGGTCTCGCCCGTCCAGGGTGCCGGGTCCGTCCTGACGAGCGCGACGGTCGTGGGCCACTTCAACAAGGACCCCGGCGACACGTCGATGCTGCTCACGGTCGCCGCGCCCGGCGGCGTGCCGGTCGCGGGGACGAGCTCGTACGACCCGGCAAGCCTGCAGATCACGTTCACGCCGACGCAACCGCTGGCCTATGCGACCACGTTCACGGCGACGATCACCGATCCCGGTCTGTCGACGCCGTTCAGCTGGTCGTTCACGACGGTGGGGCCCCCGCGGTCGGCAGGGGTGTGCCCGTGCAGCCTCTTCCAGGACAC
>DAIEHO010000313.1 GCA_027353565.1 Propionibacteriaceae bacterium | reverse complement strand
CGCGGCCCGCCGTCAGCCCTCCCGTGGCACCCTCGGAACGAGCAGGTGGGCGCCAACCATCTGGCACGCCGTCCCTGTGACGGTGACTCAGGACCGGCGTGAGCAACGGCCCAGATCTTGTGGGCGGCCCGGGACCGACGTCTGCCACTACCGCGCCGCTCGGCCGGCCAACTTTCAGCCGGGGCCCTTGATGGCCAGGCTCCCCGATTTCCGTCAACGAGGCAGCGGCGAAGACGATCCGGGTCGACGTCACCCACCGCAGTGAACTGGTACTTCAGGGCGCGATCCCGCGGGGAGCACGAGCGGCCGCTCGGACCGTCCGCTGCGACGAAGTACGGCCGGCTCGAAGACATACAAAAGTGGTGCGGGGTCCCCAAGCGACACCCCGTGTTCAGCGCTCAACCTCACCGAATTGATGTAGCGCTATATCCGCGAATCGATAAAAACTCTAATCGTTCAATCATTATCTCTACACCGAAGGCTCGCACTCGGCGATCCTTCGGTTCACGTCCCTACGGGCGTAGTGCTCGGCGACGAACGACAGGAACGGGATGGTCCCGGCCAGCGCGATGAGAATGACGTTGCGGATGCTCCACCTGACACGACGGCCGAGGTCGACGGCGGTGATGATCAGCAGCATGTACAGGTAGCCGTGCGGCACGCCGAACCAGGTCACCCAGCGGTCGTCGTTCGCGAAGTACTTCATCGGCACGGCGAACAGCGTCAGCAGTATGAGCAGGACACCGACCGTGTACGCCATGACTCGGTAGCGGATCAGCGCGGCCCGCACCTTCGGGATGTCCTCCGCCGAGATCGTCAATGTCAGAGGATGCTCGAACCCGGCACCCTTGGCCTTGTCGCCCACGGTCTCCTCGGTGCTCCCGCTCACGCTGGGTCCTCCCTCTCGTACGTCGCCGTCAGCCTAGTCGTCGGTGCTGAGCTGCAGTCCGCGTCGCCGGTAGTTGCGGGCGATGAGGACGCTCATCACCAGCGCGAACGCCGCGAACACCCACCACTGCAACGCGTACCCGGCGTTGCGGAACTGCCCGTCCAGCGTCGGAAGGACGACCGCCGCGGGACGCAGGCCCTGGGCCTGTGCCTCAGCGGGGTCCAGTGTGAGGTAGCCGGACACGACGGGCTGCGGCCAGACCTGCGCGAGGGCCTGGAGTCGCACCGACCCGTAGTCCCCGGGGGCCACCGTCCAGTCCGCAGCAGCCTCTGTCGGCAGGAACACGCCCGTCTGCGTGAGCGATCCGCCGGGCGGGGCCTCGGCTCCCGTGCCGACGCCACGCGCGATCGCGACGACGCGGCCGTCTCCCAGCTGGAACGCGGTCACGACCCGGCTCGTACCGCTCCGGTCCACGACGAGCACCTGCTCGTCGGCGAGGTAGTGACCACTCACGGACACGGTGTGGCCCCACAGGCCCCCGACGTTGTCGCCGGTGACGGACGCGTCGAGCGGCCGCACAGGTCCATCCGTGATCGCGGCCGCCGCCGACTTGCCCTGGCTAGTGAAGACCTGGGCCTGCCACAACCCCAGCCAGCCCATGACCAGCGCCGCCACGACGCCGACGGCAACGATGAGGCGCGGAACCCAGGGGGATCGCACGGGCATCTCGCCCATGGGCTAGGCCTCGGCTCCCCGACGCCTCGCGAGCGAGACCAGCCCGGACAGCACGTGTCCGAGGTCGAGGCCGGCCGCCTCCATCGACAGCGGCATGGTGGACGTCTCGGTCATGCCGGGCGCCACGTTCGCCTCGAGGAAAACGGGCGTCCCGTCAGCGTCCACGATGAGGTCCGTACGGGAGAGATCGCGAAGCCCCAACGCCTGATGGGCTCCGATCGCGAGCTGGGCACACCTCTCGGCGACCTCGTCGCTGAGCTCGGCCGGTGCCAGGAAGCGCGTCGCGCCAGCAGTGTACCGGGCGCTGTAGTCGTACACACCAGAGTCGGGCCGGATCTCGACGGCAGGGAGGGCGACAGGGCCGCTGCCCATGTCGATGACCGGCACGGCCACCTCCACGCCGGTCACGAACCGCTCGACGACGGCCACACCTCCGTACGCGTACGCCTGGACCATGGCCGACGGCAGGTCCTCGACCCGGTCCACCTTCGCGCACCCCAGCGCCGACCCGCTGCGTGCCGGCTTGACCATCATCGGGAACCCGAGGTGCCTGGCGAGCGCCGCCACCAGCGTCGGAGCGCCCAGCTCGCGGAACATGTCGTCCGGCAGCGCCACCTGCGTCGGCGTCGCCCAGCCGGCGGAAGCAACCCGCGGTGTGGCGATCGCCTTGTCGAACGCCACCCGGGCGGAGGCCGAGCCACTGCCGACGAACGGGACCTCGGCCAGCTCCAGCGCCTGACGCAGCGCACCGTCCTCACCGGCACCGCCATGCAGCAACGGGATGACCACAGGGTTGCCCAGCTCCTCGAGCCTCCCCAGGAGGGAGCTCGACACGTCGAGCTCGATCACTTCGTGCCCCACGTCCCGCAGCGCCTGCGCGGCGCGGCGGCCCGAGCGCAGGGAGACCTCGCGCTCGTGCGACAGCCCTCCGGCGAGGACAACGACCAGGTCTGAAGTCATGCTGCTGCTCCTAGGAGACGTCGGGCCCGGGGCCCGAGGCGAAATCGTGGGGGTGCGGGGTCGAGTCGATGCCGAACATCGTGTGGATCTCCAGCTCGGCGTCGAGGACCTCGCCGAGTCGGCGGGTGCCCTCGAGAATGCGCTCGGGAGTCGGGAAGCAGTAGGACAGCCGCATGTTCCTGCTGCCGAGCCCGTCGGAGTAGAACGCCGTGCCCGGTACGTACGCCACACGGTTCGTCACCGCGCGCGGCAGCAGCGCCTGCGAGTCGAGACCCTCCGGGAGCGTCACCCAGACGAAGAAGCCGCCCTTGGGGTGCGTCCAGGTCGTCCCGGGCGGCATGTGCGCCTCGAGCCCGGCGAGCAGGGCGTCGCGCCTCTGCCTGTACATGTCCTTGAAGACGGTGATCTGCGCCTTCCAGTCCCAGTTCGACAGGTAGGTGCTGATGGCGAACTGGCTGAACACCGGCGGGCACAACGTCGCGGACTCCTGGGCCATCACGAGCTTCTCCCGGACGGCGTGGGGCGCGAGCGCCCAGCCGACCCTGAACCCCGGCGCGAACGTCTTCGAGAACGAGCCGAGGTAGACGACGTTCTCCGCGTCGAACGACCGGATCGCCGGAACGGGGTCCGCGTCGAGGCTCAGCAGACCGTACGGGTTGTCCTCGACGATGAGCACCCCCTCCTCGCGGCAGATCCGCGCGACCTCGTGCCGTCGCTCGAGGGACGTGAGCACGCCTGAGGGGTTGTTGAAGTTGGGGATCGTGTAGAGGAACTTCACGCGCCGGCCCTGGGAACGTACGGTACGGATCGCCGCGGCGAGCGCGTCGGGAAGCATCCCGTCGTCGTCCATCGCCACATGGACGACCTTCGCCTGGTACGCCTGGAACGTGCCCAGCGCCCCCACGTACGAGGGCGCCTCCGCGAGGATGACGTCACCCGGGTCGATGAAGGTGCGGGTGACGAGGTCGAGCGCCTGCTGCGAACCCGTCGTGATCGTCACGTCGTCGGGGTGGCCGTTGACGCCCTCGAGCGCCATCACCTCGCAGATCTGCTCGCGGATGGTCTCCTCGCCCTGCCCCGACCCGTACTGCATCGCCTGAGTGCCGCGGGTGGCGATGAGCTCGCCGATCTTCGAGCCGATGACGTCCAGCGGCAGGTCAGAGATGTTCGGCATGCCCCCGGCCAGCGAGACGACCTCGGGGCGGTTGGCGACCGAGAAGAGGGCTCGTACAGCGGACACCCGTAGGCCGTGCGTGCGCTCGGCATAGGTCTCGACGTAACGGTCGAGGCGGGTATCGCGTCTGGGCTGCTCAAGACTCACCCGGCCTAGTCTGCCGTAGGTGAGGGAACGTCGGTACGCTTCGAAGCAGGGTGAACCCGAAGCCAGCCGACAACAGAGGTGCGTTGATGAACCGTCCGGCGTGGCCGACCAACGGCCGCCGCTTCCGCCTGCTCCATGCCTCTGACCTCGGAACCCTGCCGCTGTGCACGACCTGCAAGGAGATGGAGAAGCTCGTCAAGGACCGCGTCTGGGCCGACGCCGGGGACGACGAGTGGGGCTTCTGCGGCGTCGGGGTGTACGCGGGGGGCGAGCCCGTGGCGTATGCGCTCGTCACGACTGCGCTGTACGTGCCGCGGCGTCATCCCCTGGCGCGTGGCGCGAACGCCGATGCGGCTGCGCTGCTCGCGTTGTACGTGGAGGGCGAGCACCCACAGCACGCGCTCGGCAAGCAGGCGGTACAGCGGCTCGCCGCGAGGCTGGTCGACCAGCGCAACATCAACGCCATCGACGCGGCCTCCTCGGAGCGCGGCGTCTGCCAGCGGCCGTCGCGCAACTGGCTCCAGGCGAACGGGTTCCGGCCCCTTGACGACGGCGTACGGTACCGGCTCGATCTCCGCGCCACCCGGGTCTGGTTGCCGAGCCCGCAGGAGATGGTGCGTCACGTCGCCGGCATCGTGCGTCCGGCTGCCCCGCCGCACCCTGCCGGGCGCACCGAGCCCAGCCTCCCCGGGGTGCACCGGGAGCTCGTCGGCACTCGGTAGGCGGTCCGCCGTCAGGTCTTGCCGATCCCATCTGAGACTGACTGGGCAGCGGCGATGAGCTCGTCGGTGGTCTGGTCCACGAGCGTCACCAGCATGACCGCTGTCGTTCCTGAGACCACCGCGCACGCCATCCGGTTCTGGTCCGGGCTGCGGCCGCAGGCGCCGCCGTTCACCTTGACGATGCCGCTGGCCTGGATCTCGGTGAGCGCAGCCGACGGGTCCGTCTGCGGGCGGAACGCGATGGCGACGAACTGCTGGTTCCCGTTGAGGCTGTACGTGGCGGAGACGGTCTGGATCTTGCTGGCAGGATCCACCGACGGGGTCGCGCCCTGTGCCGGGTCGCGCTGGAAGACGCCGGCGGTGACAGGCAGCGACAGCCTGCCCTCGGTGATGGTGGCGATCGCCGGGTTGTACAGCGACAGCAGGTAGCCGCCCACGCCGACGACGAGGAGCAACGCCACGACGATGCCGGAGACGGTGAGCAGCCGCTTGTGGTCGCGCCACGCGATGTGGACCCGGCGAGCCGACCTGGCGCGGTCCGGCGTCGCACGCTTCGACGGAGCGCGGGTGGGCCTCGGCGTCGACCGCGCGAGGGGCTTCGTGCCCTTGCGGACGTCGTACTCGGGGTCGTCGATGACGATCGGCGTGAGGTCGACCTCGGTCTCAGGCTCTCCGGGAGCCGGGCGCTTGTACAGCGAGTGGTCCCCCTCCGTCAGCGCCGACCCGAACAGCCAGGTGGCGGTGTCGTCCCCGAGGTCGGAGCGCTCGGGCTCGACGGCCTGGCCACCCTCGCTGACCATGGCGTCTTCCTCGGCGAGCAGCTCCTGCCTGTCGGCGAGTGACGCGGGAACCTCGGCGATGGCGGGGATGGCCGCGACCTCCACAGCGCCGGCCGCCGCGGCCATCGTGGACGCCGTGACGGTGACGGCGGGGGTCTCGTGTGCCGCAGGCAGTGGGATGGGGTCGATGGAGGAGAGCTCTGCCTCGACGACCGTCACGGGCGCGACGTCCCGCGGCTGCTCGGTGCTCGAGACGCCGGGACCCGCGGGCCAGGACGGGGCGGGGTCGGGCAGCACGGGCTGTACGGAGGGGGAGACCGGGCTGGCCGGGTCCGTGACGGCGGCCGGAGCCTCTGACGGCGCGTCGACCGGAGACGGGGCCGAGGCGGGGGTGGGGCCGAGCTCGGGCAGCGCGGGCTGGATCGCCCTGGCCGCCCTCGTGTACTCGCTCGACCGGCGAGGCGAGGGCAGACGTGGCTCGTCGTCCTCGTCGTCGTCCTCGACCCAGCCGGAGCGTCGCGGGACTGGCTCGTCGTCAGGTTCGGTCGGTGTGAACGCCGAACGTCGGGGCTTGGCGGCCGATGAATCGTCCGGGGGCAGTGGGCTGAGCGCGGAGCGACGCGGGGCGACGGCGTCGAGGCCGTCGTCCTCCACCGGGCTCATCGCCGAACGCCGTGGGGCGGAGGTCGGTTCGTCGTCCTCGGGGAGGGGGGTGAGGGCGGACCGGCGGGCGGCGGGTGCGCTCGAGACCCGGCTGGCCCCCGCCCAGGTGTCACCAGGGATCCAGCGCCGCGGGCTCGCACCCCAGGCGCGAGGCGCGACCACCCGCTCCGGATCGGGAAGGCCCCGCCCGGGTGGGGTCTGGTCGCCCTCGCTCATGTGATCGGTTACGCCACCTCGTCGAGCGC